>JACRMZ010000083.1 GCA_016219455.1 Candidatus Aenigmatarchaeota archaeon | reverse complement strand
TTTTGCAAACCGGAAACTCCTGCGCCTTTGTGATGAAAAAATCCCTTATCTTTGATCCGTCTATCTCTATGTATATTCCAGGGGAACTTGTATCGCCCCGCAGATAGGACAGCCCGTTTTCAAGTGCCCTGTCTGCATTTTCCCTCACCGTGCCTTTGATTGGCACTGGAAACGATGAAGAATTTGATTGCGCTTCAAGGAAACCATAGGCACCTGCCTTTTCAAGCGCGTTCTTGTAGATATCAGGGTACAGAAGGACCTTAGATGAAAACCCCAAAGCGGCCGTTATGAGAACAATGATTAAGGCAAGCGAAAGAATTGCGAGAAAAAATCCCCTTACAAAGCGCATAGCTACTTCCGTATGTTTTTCTTTCCCTTAAGCCATACTCTCCTTATTTTTTCAAGGGGGATCTTTTCCCCTCCGTCCAGCAAAACTGTGCCATCTGCTATTCCCAAAACATCCTTACCTTCTGCGGCTCCGCCTTCAAACTCTATCCTGGAGCCTGAAAGCCTTCCGGTGGCAAAAAGCCTCGCCACCAGCTCGCCAAAGTTTCCCATAAAAATCACTTTATTCCAGCAAGCAGGTCCTTGATGGCGTTCCTTCCGTAGGGATTTGTGTTGCTTGCAGGCGACCCGTGGCCTGGCAAGAGCATCTCTATGCCTAATGACTTTAGCTTCCTCCTCCCAAAGGCATATTGAATCCTTCGAGTGGCCTGGCGTGTAAATTACCTTGAAATTATACCTCCCAGCCTTTACAGTCTCCCCGTCTTTCAGCGTTCCGTCGACTTTTGGGGGCTTGTATTTGTCCAGTTCGAGTTCGCGGGCGCTCTCATTGTTTTTCAGCGCTTCAATAGCCAATGGATGGCAGAAAAGCTTTGCCTGCAGCCTTTGCTGGAAAGGCGATGCGCCGCCTGAATGCTCCGCGTGCGAATGAGTGAGTACCATGGTCTGTATGCCAACGAGCTTTATCCCATTCCTTTTTATCTGGTCAAGGACCTCCGGGAAAAAAACGCCGCTGCCAAAATCCACAAGAAGCTCATTGCCGATGCAATAGATGTTAGAATCTATCTCGGCGCCGCCGAGAAGTATAATATCATCGGCCATTTTCATGTTGAAAGTAATAGAATCAGGTGATTTAAATAGTATCTAGAATTCCTCTAGCTCTATGCGTTCCCTTCCTTTCTTGCCGCAGTCATCCGGCCCGTACATCTCGAGAACAGTCACTATCTTGTTTATCTTCTTTTCCTGCCTGTTTATCTTCAGCCCCTCTTTTGAATAGTATTTTTTTGCCCTTCTTAACTGGGTAACGCCCTTCTTCCTTCTGTCGGTTTTTCTAGATGACTTGAATTCGTAGATTGTGAGTGTTCCATCATCTTCATCATAGCCCATGAAATCCGTTTCGCCCATGACTTTTTCCTGCCCGTCGTTTCCGGAAAAATATTCCATATTGACAAAAACATAGTCATGGAGTTCTCTAATTTCACGCTCCCTTTCTTCAGCGAATTTGTAATATTCGGAAGTCAGTGGCATGGTGTCCTTGTAACACTTCGTTGTTTACTATTTAAGCGTTATGAAGCCGTGATATAACTTTTTGTGAATTGTGGATGATTAATCTCTTCAGCGCATTATTCGGTGATGGACGAGATTTCCAAGACACGGGAAACATACGGGAAAATCGCCTCCCAATACGGGAAGGAACACTCCGACATCGAAGAAGTGGCGAAATACGCCGATTTCTTCGTGTCCAGCGTTAAGGGAAACATCCTGGACATTGGATGCGGACCAGGGCGCGACTCACGTTACTTCGGGGAAAACGGGCTTTTCCCCATTGGAATAGACATAACACCCGAGTTCATCTCGATGGCGAAAGAAAACTCCCCCTTGTCTGAATTCGTATCGATGGACGCAAGATACCTTGCTTTTCCCGAAGGACGCTTTGATGGCGTCTGGGCATGCGCCTCTCTTTTGCATCTCCCACGGGAAGATATGCCAATGGCAATAGGCGAAGTATACCGTGTCCTCAAGGATGATGGGCTTCTATTCGTGTCGTTGAAAGAAGGCTCCGGCGAAAAGTATGTAGGCGAAAGGTACTTCTCATACTATTCTGAAAGCGAGATAACCGGTATCTTAGAAGACGCAGGGTTCACCATAGTTTCCATCGAGGCGGAGAAAAAGAAGGATAACTGGATATCCGTATTCGCAAAGAAAAAACAGCGCTAATCGTCCTCTTCCAGGGGCCTGGCAGGGTAATGCGGACCCTTTACCCGCACCTTCTCAACGAGGACGTCTATTATCGACGGCTGTATCCTCAAAAGATCTTTTTCTGTTACTATGCCAACAAGTTTGTTGCTGTCAACAACGGGCAGCCTTCTGACTTTCTTCTCTGTCATCATCCTTGCAATATCGTAAAGGTCTGTGTTTGGCGAAACCGATATCACTTTCTTTGTCATCGCTTCCCGCACCTTGGTCGCCTTGGGGTCTTTGCATTCGTTAGCGAGCACCCTCACAAGGTCCTTCTCAGTCAGTATTCCTGCAAGCTTCCCGTTATCCACGGCAATAAGGCTTCCGACGCCTTTTTCCATCATTGCCTTTCCGGCATCATGCAGTGTTTTGGCAGCATCGATTGTCACGGGCTTCTTGCTCATGACCTTGTCTGCTGATATGTTGTACTTCATAATTGAATTATCCGCAAACTAGCTTAAAAACCGTGACGTTTCCTTATGGAAACTTGAGTTGCACCAGGAAAATCGTTTGAAGAATCCTTCTTGAAATATAACCGTTGCCGTTACGGAAGTTCTAATTAACCGCTATCGCCGCCGTTTGCTCGTCTGTGTGTTCTCCTGAACCCGCTCTTCCAGTTCCCTGCCTAACGCCGTAACTATCTTCAACAATGATAAACACGCTTTCCGAGCTGTTCAGCCCTGTGTTCTGCGAGGAGGATATGTTGGTGGTGCCGTAAACGCCCCACGTGACATTTCTCGTCCCGAGGTTGTTCCTTGCGTCTATTTCCGATATGACTTTCCCGTCGCCTTCATGAAGGATTAGATAACGCAGAACCTCGACAATCTTCACGAAGAACCTGTCTATTGAAGTTGCGACAGAGACGTTAGAATACGCGTTAACGGATGGCGTTTTCGTTCCCTGGCTTGAGTGATTGGCTTCTATAACGACCAATAGCTCCTCGTTCTCAGTCAGATTGGTTATTATATCACTAGTTATCTGCGGGTCCGTGATGTTCCACCTTACGCCTTGAGTGGAGTTCCATTTGTTCGGGACGCGGAAAAATATTATCCTGCCTGTTGCCGTGAGGTTATCGGACTGATAGTCCGCTATGCGCAACGCCTTTGCTATTATTGTCTCGTTGACCGCGTTGGAAAGGGAGCCTGACGATGCGTTGGCGCGAATAGTCTTCCTCCCATCTGTGGTGTAGCCCATTGCCCTTGCTATAGCTTCGCTCTGGTTTGTTCCCAGCACGGAAGAGCCTGACTGGTCCTCGAGAAGCCACGTCGCTGTCAAGGGAGACCAGTAGTTCCTGAGTGTGAAATTGACGCGCCGGCTGCTTTCCGTTATAATTTCTGAGGAATAATCCTCGATTTCTATTCCCTTGAGAGTGAAGTCGATGGCCCGGGAACCGCCACCCTCAGACGAAGTAACGTTGCAGTTCAGCGTCTTCTGCCCTGACGCTGAATAACTAGCAGAGAAGGACGATGTGTTCATCCCAAAGCCTGGCACTATTAGCGTCCCCGAACTGGAGCCACAAGCCCAATTTGCCTCAACAGGGAACGAAAGGGTGTTCCTCAACTCAATCTCGAAGCTCGCAACGTCAGCGCTCTGCCCTTTGAACGAGACTTTGTCTATCGATATGCCAAAAACCAAACTGGTGTTTTCATAATCCCTTATTTCCCCGGCAAAAGCGGTTATATTGGGTTCGTATTTCCCGCCATTTGCATAATCGTTTGCTATTATCACCAGAATGCTTTCATTGGAGTTAAGGCTGATTAAAGACGAGGAAACGGCCATGGCGTTTCCAAAGGACAGCGTCCAGTTGACGTTATTCACAGAAGCATTATCGTCGTTGGAAAGGTAGAACTCTATCGCTCTCGTTTTGTTGTTTGAGTACAATTCGCTCTCCTTGTTCGCATCTATTCCTGTCTCAAACGACTCCACTTTAGAGGGAGCGTGAACGGGATACGAACCATAGATGAACTTGGTCGTGTTGGTGTTGTTCCTTGCTATTTTGAGTATTCTGCCGCCGGCATCGTACGAGTAGATGAAATAATACGGGCCGATTGTCGCGTTTACTAAGCGGTCAAGCGCATCATAAGCCATGGCATAGGCCCTGCTGTTGGCTACGTCCGTTATGGAAACGATGTTGCTTGCGCTGTCGTAAACGTAGTTCAAATCCTGTATTGAGCTGGTCTTAATCCGTGTGAGCCTGCCGGTGTTTGAGTCATATGAAAGCAACGTGACGAGGGGGTTGCCGTAAGTCCTGTTTACCGGGGCCCCAAAGGCTCCGTGGCTGGTAGCGTTGACAAAACCATTTATTCCCGACGTTTTTCCCTGCCCGTTGTAAAAGTTCTCCGTGGCGTTGCCTGGCGCAAAGGCCATTTTAACCACACGCCCCATAGAATCGTATATTATCTGCTTCTCAAACACGAAGCCGTTTATCACCCTTGTTTCCTTCGTTATTCTCATTTTGCCATCATAATCATACTCTATCGAGGAGTTCTGGAATGTCACATTCGTTACCGTTCCTTCAAACTGCGCGTCGTACGCATAGGACGAAGCAAACGAAGATGCGTTCTTCGTCGCTATCCTCCCAAGGGAGTCGTATGATATTGCGACTGTGCTGGTGTTAACAAGGTACGTTAAGTCCTGCGTCGCCAATACCAACGGCGACAACACCAATAGGAACGCAAGAATGAAAACGGCCTTCATATTTCAGCCTCCAGTAGGTCGTTGTTGTACTCGAGGACGTTTGTGATTCTATCGTGACCGTCTAAAATGTACGACTTCCTGTGGGAGAGTTCGTCGTAGGCGGTGATTGTGTTCCTGTCAAAGACGATTGTTTTGTTGGTTCCGTCTTGGTTGGTGACGCGGACGACACGACCAAGGGTGTCGTAGGTATAATTGACGAACGGAACGGACGACGAAATATTAGATAAGGATGTTGAGACGGATGTGAAATAAGGATTTTGTTCGGCAAGGACGCGGCCTGACGTATCATAAATGAAATTCTTTGCGATTTGGAGACCGCCGTCTGAAGGAGACTTTAACTGGATGAAGTTGGCTAAGCCGTCGTTTCCAGCAGGGTTCTGAGAATTGATCAAATTCAACATTGATTTACCTCGTGCCACAGATGGGCTTCCATTCACAGTTTTCTACACCTGCCCCCAAGAAGTCTGTTAGTTCTTTGTAGCAAAGGCTTTCTGAGAACATCTCTTCTGTGCAATTTCCCTTTGGATATTCAAAATCACAAACGGTATTGTTGGCAGATGAGCGTATTGTCCTTCCACATAAAAAGCTTTCATTGACATTGTAAAAATGAAAAACTCCCGTATGATATCCACCATACTGGTATGACTTTTCATATATCTCTTTTTCTCCAACTTTGCATAGTCTGACTCTCATATATTCATCGCTTAGTATTCTGCCATCGGAAAATGAACATAGCGAAGTCTCAGTTTTAGTCATTCCTTCTTTAGGAACTTTATAGTCTATTGCAAAATATACCAATCTGAATGAAAACGACGCATAAACTGCTATTATCAAAAATGATGCAACTAAAACCACTATAATCGCTAACGTTTTGTTTTTCATTAAAACTACCTCCCATCGCCGCTTTTTTGGTTCTGGTAATGTACTGTTCTGCTTTCTGATATCTTTGATAAACCAACCCTGGCTCTGAACTCATTTATCCTGCCAAGAAGTCTCATCGTAGATGCGTGTTGTTTGTAATAAGGCTCTAAGGCGTTTTGTATGTTTCTTTGCTCGACATTATTTCCATATGCCATTATGTTTTCTTTCCAACCTTCTTCTACAACTCCGTCTTTAATCCTATCACGTAAACCAAATCCCGTATGAGCCACTTCATGAACTATAGCTGTCTTATCACTTGGGTCAAGATGACCTGTTTGGCCCAATCTATAATCATTTGCAGTTCCCCTAAGAAGTGACCCGTAGCTATTAACCTCAGATCCACGATCCTTATATTTTTTGGACACCTCAAAAGCATTATCCATAGGTCCCAGTGTCTCCGGTTTTTTGTCCATATATTTTACCGAAGACCGGAAAACAACTAAATAATTTCTATCTTCCCCATGAAACGTTAGTCCATCCGAAGCTCTGACCCGATGGCTCATGTCTTCTGCTAACGCTGGATTGGCCATGTCCCCATAAATGTAATTGTTTGAATCAACA
>JACRMZ010000059.1 GCA_016219455.1 Candidatus Aenigmatarchaeota archaeon | reverse complement strand
TCCTCATATAAGGCTTGTTGAACGCCCCGCATCCGTCTGCGAGCCATTCGCCTTTCATGTGGACGCCATCAAACGCATCCGGAGCAGTTCCCATTGTTGAAGTTTCGATATCCTTTAGCGTCATCCCAGCCGAGTCAAGTGCCATTTTAGCGGCTTCCCACGCAAGCTCCCTTCCAGTCTCTTTTGCCCTCGACATGAATTTCGTCAGGCCTGCCCCTATAACGGCAACGCGCTTCCTCCTGAAAGGAAGCTTTCTTTCAATGTTTTTTATTGGCGCCATTTCATCCCTCCAGCACCACCGCGGCGCCTGTTGTTGTGGGAACGCCTCTCCATGAAAACGCAAGGCCTTTGCGGACGTCCTTTATCTGGCACTCTCCGGCCTCGCCCCTTATCTGCAAGGCAAGCTCGGAAACGCGCTGAAGCCCGTTGGCATCCAGTGCGTTGCCCATGCCGATGCACCCTCCTGACGGGTTTACAGGGAAGGCGCCATTTCTTTCAAACTGGCCTGATTCAATACCATCCTTGAGGTCTTTCTGCTTTACGATGCCAAGTGAGGCCAAATGCTGGAGTTCCTTGTAAGAAAACGTGTCATCTATTTCCGCCATGTTAAGTTCCTTGGAGGGGTTCTTTATCCCGGCCATCTTGTAAGCCTGCTTTGCGCAAAGCTCCGCGTAAACTGCACGTGTCCAGTCACGGCTCTCAATAGAGTTTGTGTGAGTGGCCCATCCAACGCCTGTTATCCTGACTGCGTGCTTGATTTTTTTCGCAGCTTCATCTGATGCGACAACAAGAATGACACAACCATCGGAAAATTCAGAAATATCATAATCTGTGAGGGGGCTGAAGCGTATGTTCCTGCTCAATACCCTTTCTTTGCTTACGTGCTCGCCGTAAGCTGCCCTCCCGTTGAGAAGCGCGTTCTTCTTGTTCTTCGAGACGATGGATGCAAGGTGACGCCGTTCCAGAGAGCTGTCAGAAAGGAACCTTTGCGCCTCCAGCCCGGCGATGATATTTGGATGGACGTTAAGGGGGCGATTGTATATGGGATCAAGCCCTAGCATTTCCACCTGGCCTTTTTTTATCACTTCAGAAGCTTTTGAGTGCGCTTCGACAACAGCGATATCGGCAATGCCGCTTTGTATGTGCATGTATGCTGTTATGAGGCCGTGTATGCCGTCTCCGGATATTGTGCAGACGGATTTTTGCGCCGCGCCGATTTGGTCAGGGACATATTCGTCTGTTATTGAAGTTCCCCACCAGAAATCTTCCCCGCATGCGATGAAACTTTGGACGTCTTTCCTTGGGTCTATGCTTGCGTCTTCATACGCTTTTCTAGCTGCTTCAAACATGAGCTCTTTGTATGACAGTTCTTTTATTGCAGGGCGGAAGCCTTCAATTCCCACCCCTATTATGGCCACCATGCATTGTCATTATTGAAAAAATATTAAAAACGATATAGGACTACTTCAAAGTAATTTAAACGTTAAAAGTGCACTTTTATCCGACAACACGTTCCATCGCAATGCCCATAGCCGCTTCCCTCGGTGTTGTTGATAATGTCGTCCTTTCAAGAACCTTGCTGGTGTTCTTCCTTATCCGGTCTTCGACGACTTTGAACATGTCCCTTTGCGTGCCACCAATATGCTCAACATATGATGAAATGACGCCGCCAGCGTTTGCCACAAAATCCGGGATGACAAGAACGCCTTTTTTATGCAGCGACTTTTCAACGTCATTGGAAACGGGGATGTTAGACCCTTCTATCACTATTTTGAACGCCATTTTAGGGATATCGTGTTTTGATATGAGGCCGGGGATGGCTGCAGTAACTAGAATATCCGCATTGACTGTGAGTATCTCCCTTGTAGACAGTATCTTCCTCCCGCCGAATCCTGCCACATGTCCTGCAATTTTCTTTGCCTCTGAAAGAGTTTTGAAATCCAGCCCTTTACTGTCATAGACAGTGCCTGAAGAGTCTGATATTGCAACAATGGTCGCTCCATTTTCAGAAAAGAATTTTGCCGAAAAAAAGCCGACGTTGCCAAATCCTTCTATTGCTATTTTGGAGTCCTGGATATCCATGCCGTTGTGCTCGCATGCAACCGCTGCCGCATGGAAAATTCCGTATCCGGCTGAGCCAAGCTCGTGTGGTATCCCGCCCATTTCCACCGGTTTTCCTGTGCATGACTTCAGCGAGCCGTTTGCATCTGCAAACCAGCGCATTTCCTGCTCGCCCATGTTCATGTCTGGGCCAGCTATGTATTGTGAAGGGCAGATTGGCTTCAAGTCACATGAGAACCGTTGGACAACTTCTTTTTTCCTTTCCATGCTGATTGCTTTCGGGTCGCAGACAATGAATCCCTTGGCGCCCCCGAATGGAAGTTCGGCCAAGGCGTTTTTCCATGTCATCAGGCGCGCCAGGCGGAAACATTCTTCAATTGTGGCAGAGTGTGTCATGCGTATCCCACCCTTTCCAGGGCCCAATGACGTGTTGTCTATGACTACAATCCCCCTTGTCATTGATTTGGGTTCGTAGGTCTGGAGTATTTTTTCCGGCCCAAACGCGTCAAACATCGTTTATAATTGATTTTATTTGGCTTAATATTCTTTGAGGGCGGCTATTATTTCTTTAGTGTGGGTGGAGGGGCTGACTTTGGGGAAGACATGGGTTATTCTTCCGTCCTTGCCTATGATGTATGTTGCCCTTGCGGCCGTTCCTGTGAACTTCAGGACCCCATATGCCTTTGAGAATTCCCTGCTTTTATCGGCAAGAAGCGTGAAGTTCAGCCCGTATTTTTTGATGAATCCCTGATGGCTTTGGGCGGAGTCCGTGCTTACGCCAACAATTTCTGCGCCGAGCTTTTTTATGCCGGCAAGTTCGTCACGGAAGCTGCAGGCTTCAGTTGTGCATCCAGGCGTGTTGTCCCGTGGATAAAAATACAGGACAACGGTTTTTCCGCGGAAATCTGACATCTTCGTTTTTTTGCCTAAATGGTCTTCTATTTCGACGTCCGGAGCGCCGTCCCCCACGTTAAGCATAAGCAAACCGCCGTTTTCCGAAATCCAGCGAAAGCCACACGAAGCGCTTCACCAGATTCCCTGGTCTATCATGGAGTCGGCGACTTTGATGAAACCTGCGATGTTTGCGCCTGCCGCATAGTTGCCCTCAAATCCATATTTCTTCGATGCGTTTATGCATGAAGAGTGGATGTTGACCATTATGTTGTGCAGCTGCTTGTCAACTTCTTCCCGGGACCATGACAAACCGACATGGTTCTGTGCCATTTCAAGGCCTGACGTTGCAACGCCGCCTGCGTTGGCAGCTTTTGCGGGGCCGAAGAATATTTTTGCCGCAAGGTATGCGTTTATCGCTTCTGGTGTCGATGGCATGTTGGCGCCTTCCGCAACAGCGATGCATCCGTTGTTAAGGAGCATTTTTGCATCCTTGCCGTCAATCTCGTTTTGCGTAGCGCAGGGAAGCGCTATGTCAGCATCGAATTTCCACGGTTTTTCGTTCTTGTGGAACTCGCAATCAAACGCATCGGTGCATTCCTCTATCCTTCCCCGCTTCACGTTCTTCAGTTCCATCACAAAGTCCCAGTTCTGCTTTGTCAGGCCGCTTGGGACGTGTATTGTGCCATCCGAATCCGAGAGAGTAATGACCTTGGCGCCAAGCTGAATCGCTTTTTCAGCGGCGTATTGGGCGACGTTTCCCGAGCCTGATATGGATACGGTCTTGCCCTTGAATGAGTCACCCTTTGTTTTCAGCATCTCAGTGCAGAAGTAAACGCATCCGTATCCTGTTGCCTCAGGGCGGATTAGCGAGCCTCCCCAGTTGAAGTTTTTTCCAGTGAGAACGGATTCGAACCTGTTAGTGAGCTTCTTGTATTGGCCGTAGAGGAAGCCTATTTCCCTTCCTCCAACGCCTATGTCGCCTGCCGGCACGTCAGTGTTGGGGCCAATATGCCTGAAAAGCTCTGACATGAATGAAACACAGAATCTGCGTACTTCGGAGTCAGACTTGCCCTTTGGGTCAAAATCCGACCCGCCTTTTCCGCCACCCATTGGGAGGGTTGTGAGGGAGTTCTTGAGTATCTGCTCAAATCCCAGGAACTTCAGGATGCTCATGTTGACTGACGAGTGGAACCTGAGGCCTCCTTTGTACGGGCCGATTGCGCTGTTGAATTCTACCCTAAAGCCCTTGTTTATGTTGACGTTCCCGTTGTCATCTTCCCATGGAACGCGGAACGTTATAGCACGTTCAGGCTCGGCAATCCTGTAAAGTATCTTTTGCTTTGAATATTCCGGATGTTTCTTGATTACGGGCTCCAACGACTCGAAGACTTCCCTCACGGCCTGATGAAACTCCTTCTCGCCGGGATTCCTGTTTTCTACCCATTCTATTGCCTCATTGACACTCATCTTATCACTCTCCTTCCGGGATGGTTTTTGTGATGTCGCCATCATAACGTTCATTCATAGCTCGATAGGTTTTTAAGCTCTCCTCCGGCTTTTCGTTTGTTAACTTTCCTCCAGAAAGCCTTCCGAGGGCAATAAGGAATAATCCCGGTCTTTTAAAAAGGTAACTCAGAACGCCTTTTTCTTGCTTTTGGGTATCAGGGCGGTCCCTGTGCAATGAACCCCTTCGTTATAATTGTTCACTGCGCATGCGTAAATAAAACCAATAATGACTTCCGCGTCTTCTTGCGTCCCGCGTTCAACAAGACATTTTTGTGCTCTGTAAAGAGCATCGGGTACATCATAACCATACCTAAGTAATGACGACAATCTCTTCATTTCATAATCTTTTATGTCAAGCCCCCTGTTGGCACAGTAGTCCAAAGCGGAGCATGTAAGCAGGTACGTCTCAAACAGCCCTTCCATTTCTTTCCGTTCGTTCTTTTCCCGCTTTTCATTCTCAAGCCTAAGAGTCTCTTCCCGTTCTTTCCCCTCTTTTGATTTGAAAATTCCCATCAGAATCGCTCCCTTATTTTTTCCTTTTTATCATGGCCGTTCCGGTTGCGTAGACAAAGTCGAAGTGCCCCGTTGGCGTCATTATATCTATGTTAGTGTTGACGATGACCTCCGCGCCGAGCTTCTCCCCGCGCTCTATGAGAATCTTTTGCGCCGCTGATATATCCCTCCTGTCAAAGCTGCTGTTTTCTACATAGGCTTCAATTGTCTCAAAATCATAGAACGACATCGGCGTCTCAGTTGCATTTGTATATTCCGCTGCAGTTATGCGGAGGAG
>JACRMZ010000058.1 GCA_016219455.1 Candidatus Aenigmatarchaeota archaeon | reverse complement strand
AAGTCCCCATTTTAATGACTGGGTTAACGGTAGCAGAGATGATAAAATACACAAGCAACGCTTTCCTTGCCGCAAAGGTGTCGCTTTCAAACGAAATCGGGAATATTTGCAAGGCCCTTGGCATCGACACATATGAGGTGATGAAAGGAGTCGGGTACGACAAGAGGATTGGTTCTCATTTCCTCAATGCCGGTTGTGGTTTCGGGGGTTCGTGTTTCCCAAAGGATGTCAAGGCCCTCGTTGCCAAGGCGCGCGAGCTCGGCTACGAGCCGCAGATGCTCAATGAAGTGCTTGAATTAAATGAACGGCAGAAGACGCTGAACCTTAAGCTTCTTGGAAAGAAGATGCAAGTGAGGGGCAAAAAAGTCGCTGTTTTGGGGCTGGCATTCAAGCCCGGCACTGATGACACGCGCGAATCGCCGGCTTTAGCTGTGATTCCAGAGCTGCAAAAGCTCGGGGCCAACGTCGTCGTATACGACCCAATGACGCATGTCCGTAACCAGTTCCCGGACGTCGAGCACGCCTCGTCTGTCGAGGAGGCGCTCCGTGGGTCTCACGCCTGCCTTATAATGACGGACTGGCCGCAGTTCAAAGAGCTGGATGACAGGCATTTCGACGCCATGGATAACAAAGTCATAATAGAGGGAAGGAAGACCCTTAATCCAATCAAAGTCACCGATTTCGAGGGCGTCTGCTGGTAAGCTTTTGCCTGCGCCTGCAGATATATTTCCAATTAAAAAACGGGACTCAAAATTGGCAACAGCAAAAATTTAAAATTAAGCCAAAGATAAAGACCTAGTTATGGAACAGCCAACGGATAAAAGGGGCGCAGAAAAAGACCTTGCAGAGCAGCGGCTCGAGCAACTGAAGTATCTCCAGGCGGATTTTGACAACTACCGCAAAAAGTTTGACAGGGAACGTGAAGATATTGTGAAATTTGCCAGCGAAACGCTTGTGAGGGAATTATTGCCCATATTGGACGACTTTGACGGGGCGCTGAAAACAGAAAAGAGCAAGGGGCTTGTTGCGCTCCATGCAAAGATTTTGAAAACCCTTTATCACGCCGGCCTGGAGCCTATTGATGCCCTGGGCAAGGAATTCGACCCGCATCTCCACGAAGCCCTTCTTCGGGACAAAAGCGACAAGCCCGAGGGAACAGTCATCGAGGAGCTGAGGAAGGGGTATTCCTTGAAAGGCAAAGTTATAAGACCTTCCGGGGTCAAAGTTTCAGTCGGCAACAAATGGGAAAGGAAAAAATAATCGGGATTGATCTTGGAACTTCAAATTCGCAGGCAGCAGTCATGCTTGGAGGCAAGCCGACAATCATCCCGTCGGCTGAAGGTGCTACAGTGGCGGGAAAGATGTTCCCTTCCGTTGTTGCGTTCACGAAAGAAGACATTTTGGTAGGCGAGCCTGCAAAGCGCCAGGCAGTAAATAATCCTGAAGCAACGATAATGGCCGCAAAGCGGAAAATGGGCACGGATTTCAAGTTCACTGCCAGGGGAAAGGAATACACGCCGCAGCAGATTTCCGCATTCATCCTCCAGAAGATAAAACGCGATGCCGAGGCGTTTTTGGGGGAAGAGGTAAAGAAAGCCGTTATTACGGTACCTGCATACTTCAACGACAATCAACGCACAGCAACAAAGGACGCAGGCCGGATTGCAGGCCTTGACGTCGTCCGCCTCGTCAACGAGCCTACTGCGGCCGCGATGGCTTATGGTTTGGATAAAGAAGGCGAACACAAGGTAATGGTCTTTGATCTCGGAGGGGGGACACTGGACGTCACAATAATGGAATTCGGCGAAGGGACATTCAATGTTTTGTCGACGTCAGGCGATACACAACTTGGCGGCACTGACATGGACAAAGCCCTCATAGATTTTGTTATCTCCGAGTTCCAAAGGACCGACGGCATTGACTTGAAAAAGGATAAAATGACTTCACAGCGCATCCGCGAAGCAGTCGAGAAGGCAAAGATAGAGCTTTCCACTGTCCTCGAAACAGACATCAATCTTCCCTACATCACAGCCGATGCTTCGGGCCCCAAACACCTTAACATCAGGTTTACCCGTTCAAAGCTCGAGCAGCTTGTCTCCCCAATAATAAATCGGTGCATCCATCCCGTCGAGCAGGCACTCAAGGACGCTTCTCTCACAAAGAACGACATAAAGAAAGTCATAATGGTTGGCGGCCCCACGAGGATGCCAGTTGTCCAGAAGTTCGTGGAGGACCATGTAGGCAAGAAAGTCGAGCGTGCCGTGGACCCTATGGAGTGCGTTGCCCTGGGAGCAGCCATACAAGGAGGCATATTAGGGGGCGAGGTCAAGGACCTTGTTTTGCTTGACGTGACGCCGTTGACGCTGGGAATAGAAACCCTCGGGCAGGTGATGAGGCAGTCACGATACACATACTTCAGGGCGAGCGGCCCCTTGCCAAGGACAACACGTCGCTTGGGCAATTCAATCTTGTCGGTGTGCCTCCGGCTCCAAGGGGCGTTCCCCAAATAGAAGTCACGTTTGACATCGATGCTTCTGGGATCCTAAACGTCTCAGCGAAGGATATGGGGACGGGGAAAGAGCAGAAGATGACGATATCCGCGTCCACAAAACTCTCTGACAGGGAAGTAGATAAGATGGTGAAGGAAGCAAAGGAGCACGAAGAGACTGACAAAAAGCACAAAGAGGAGATTGAGGCAAGGAACAATCTTGATTCAATGATTTACACCGCTGAAAAAACGCTTTCCGAGCTGGCAGACAAAATCTCCGCGGAGCAGAAATCAAAGATCGAGCATGCTGTGAAAGAAGCGAAGTCGGCGCTTGAAAGCAATGACTTTGAGAGGATCAAGAAGGAGACGGAGAAACTCCAGAAGGTCCTGCAGGAAGCAGGCACAGCCATCTACCAGAACGCGGCAAAGGCGCGCGGTGCGCAAGAAAATAAGGGGCAAAACGGTCCAGGAGAAAAAGGCAAGGACGAAGCAGTCGATGCGGACTTCAAGGTTGAAGATGGGAAGTGAGGAGATAAAAATGGAAGAACATCGAAAAACCTTTTGGGTTACTGGTTTAAGTGTTATTTTAGCGTATTTTGTAACTAGGTTTTATGACAAGATAAATCAATATTTTGTGCCAAATACGACACTAAAGATAGACATTTTTTTATCTGCTGTGTTCATAGTACTTTTAATTCTTGCCCTTTATGTAGTTATTTATCACGATAAAAAGGATTTTCTTAAATTAAAATAAAGTTATGTTATGCCTTCCAAACGCGATTACTATGAAATCCTTGGCGTTGCGCGCGGCGCGTCCCAGGACGAGATAAAAAAAGCGTTCCGCTCACTTGCTAAAAAGTGGCACCCAGACGTCAACCATAGCAAGGACGCCGAAGAGAAGTTCAAGGAGATCAACGAGGCGTTTCAGGCGCTCGGGGACGAGAAGAAACGCCAACAGTACGACCAGTTCGGCCATTCGGCGTTCCGTCCAGAGGACTTCCGTTCTGATTTCTCAAGCTTCTCAGATTTATTCAGGGAGATGGGCTTTGGCGACTTATTTGGGAACTTTGGTTTTCGCCAGCAGGATAGGGAAGGCGCCGACTTACGCTACGATGTTGAAATCCCATTAGAGGAGATTTTTTCCGGCGCTGAAAAAAAGATTGACGTGACAAAGCCTGAGTCCTGTCGTTCTTGTTCCGGAACCGGGGCAAAGGGCGCGCTGAAACCCTGCGCAGAGTGCAAAGGCGCGGGGCAGGTCCGCTCCGTCAGGAGCATGGGCTTCATGCAAGCAGTCACAGTAACACCGTGCGGCAAGTGCAAAGGCCGCGGGAAGACAGCAGAGCAGCACTGCGACGCTTGCAGAGGCAAGGGAAAAGTAACTGCAACAAAAAAGATAGAAGTGAAAATACCAAAGGGGATACAAGACGGCCAGTTTCTGAGGGTCCCGGGAGAAGGCGAACCAGGCGACTATGGCGCGCCTTCCGGTGATCTTTACGTCGTCGTTACAGTCGCGCCGCACCAAATATTTGAAAGAAGGGAAAATGACATCTTCTGCAAGACCACAGTGGACCTGGGGACAGCCGTATCGGGCGGGGAAGTAGACGTTCCGACAATAACGGGCAAAGCCAAGCTGAAGATTCCGCCCGGGACGCAGAGCCATACGGTTTTCCGGCTTGCCGGCCAGGGCCTCCCAGACATGCACTCGAGGAAGCGCGGCGACCAGCTCGTGGCGGTGATTGTTGAAATACCAAAGAACCTGAGCGAAAGCCAAAAGGCTGCGCTGGCATTTGAAAAGAAAAGCGAGACAACCAAGGGATTTTTCCAGAATATGAAATCGTTCTTCAGAAATTAACGGTTTTTCTCTGGTAAAATCTTCACTTTATCTTGTTCACATCATCCTTTGCGTGGATGTTTATCCACTGTCCTGATGTGGGATAACCGAACATGCGCCCTTCTTTGCTTATCTTCGGGAACACGTCGCTCTGAAGGCTCCAGCTTACCTCTCCTGGAGGGATGTAATCGAATATGTCAGGTGAGAAGAACCCTATGAGCGTTGATGACAGGCTTGTAAGCGGCTCGTGGGGCTGCTCATCGTAGCGGATGATTTTGCTCCCATCCATCTCCACCATTCCCAATTTCCATTTGTAATCCGCTCTTGTG
>JACRMZ010000057.1 GCA_016219455.1 Candidatus Aenigmatarchaeota archaeon | reverse complement strand
AGCTCTGTGAGATGAAGAAGACAGAAGGGATGCCGGAAGCGCTCCTTGCCAGCTTGCTTGGATACAACCACGATGCGGATGAGATTTCCCAGAGCGCGATGAAAAGAAAACAAGATTATGGTCTTGTAAATGGAAGCATAATACACGGAACCACAAGACATACGGCAGAGTTTGCGATATATTCATTTGTTGATGGGGATGTCGATAAGGCAAGGGAACACTACGAAGCCGTTGGGGAGAAGTGCGGAAAGAAAGGAGAGCTTTACCTTAGAAGCGTCATTCATGATGCGCCTGACCCGTCAGACAATGCGCTTATGCTACTCCTTTCAACGATGCTTGGGAGCGAGGAGACTGGAATCCTCCAGGAGTTAGAAAAAACGAGGGGAAAATCAGGCAATCTTTTTACGTGGAAATCTGCTTCTTCGGATGAGATAGACATTGCTGAAAACGCTGTCATGGGAATATACCATTGCCTTAAGGCTGGCAGGAGGCTGGGAAAATGAAAAAACTGAAGGAGCTTGCAAAGCAGCATGCCGACCACACTGTATCGTATAATCCAATGGAAGAGGCAAGTTTGGATTTGGAAAGGGCGCTTGAGATATACAGCTCCATAGGCTCCAGAATAGGCAAGACAGGCAACCTTTACAAGTCATATACTGACAGCGAGTGCGCGTTTTCGGACGACAATGCCATAATGGGGATACTCGCGAAGCTCCTTGGATTTGATGACGATGCCAGCAGGATTTACGAGGAGCTTCGTGGATGGGAGAACAATGGCCTTGTAAGCACGATAAAGAGCAACAATGTTTTCAGGACGGACGCCAACGCATACTATTCCATATTCTGCAAAGCCATGGGAAAAGCCAAGGAAGCAAAAAAAGCCAGGGGAGCAATATGCAGCGAGATAGGGAAGCTTTCAAATGGGCTCTACGCCGACCATTTGGTTGAACATAAGGATGGTTACCGGTATTCAGGCGGCGCAGGCAAAACAGTACACAATGCCGCCATGGCGACACTGGAGGCCACGCTGGGGCACAGGGAAGCAGAAACCCTTTGCGAAAAAATCGCCGATTCAATAGGGAGGGACGGGAAGCTTTATTTGTCCTGCCAGGATTCATTTGAGAAGTGCGAGGATAACGCCGCAATGATGGTTGCATGCGAACTGGTGGGAAAGGAAGAGGAGGCATTTGATATATGCAATTCATTGGAAGAGATTTACGGAACAGGCTGCCTTCTGAAAAGCTCGGTTAACGCAGAGCCATCAACGAAAGAAAGCGCCCTTGCAGGTATATACCACTGCCTGAGAGGCGGGAAGCGTCTTGGAAAATGGAAAAAAGGATAAAGGACCTTGCGAAAGAGCACGCCGATGGGACAATAGACGATTACGTTGAGAAAGAGAGGTATGTGAAGGTCGGCAAAAAGGACATCCTTGTCTCCGATTACGAGACGCTGAAGGAGATAACCGCAGTCTATGGAAGCACCCCGGAGAAGGAGATTGCCGAAAAGCGCGTCACAATAGATGATGGCCGTGTAGTCAAGTACGAAATATACGCAGGAGGCGTCAAGAAAATACCAGATTCCATTTCCAGGCTTTCCGACCTTGATGAGCTTTGCTTCAGGTGCGACCTTGAGGAATTTCCGGAGCCGATACTTGAACTAGGTTACCTTCGCATTCTGGAGATATACAACAACAAGATAACAAGCATTCCAGATGGGATTTACAAGCTTGAGAACCTCAAGGTCCTTGAACTCCAGAACAATAAGCTGGAAGGCCTCCCCCAAGGATTGGCAAAAATGAAAAAGCTCGAGAAGATTGTCCTTTCCGGCAACAAGATAACCAAGCTCCCCGAAGGCATTGGTAGCGTCAAAACCCTTAAGCATTTTGAAATGTGCCATTCAGGCCTTTCAAAAGTACCGGAAGAGTTGGTTGGGGCAAAGGGGCTCGAGAAGCTCTACCTACAGTTCAACAGCATAACTGACGTGTCAGGCATAGAATCCTTTGAAAACCTGAAACATCTTAACCTCATGGAAAACGAGCTTGAGTCGCTTCCGGAGTCGATAAGTGAACTCAAAAATCTAGAGGAGATAAACATCACATCAAATTCACTGAAAACACTTCCAGAAGGGATATGGAACCTTGAGAACCTGAAGAAAATTGAGGCTGCGAGAAACAACATAGCGAAGCTCCCGGATTCAATGGATTCGTTCAAAGGCAAGCTTGAGATATATGAGAACCCACTTGAGTTTTCGGACAAAAAGCGCATCATGGAAAAGCTCGGTGAAAGGGTAGTTG
Organism: Candidatus Aenigmatarchaeota archaeon; assembly: GCA_016219455.1. Classification (GTDB taxonomy): domain Archaea; phylum Aenigmatarchaeota; class Aenigmatarchaeia; order PWEA01; family JACRMZ01; genus JACRMZ01. Next base: position 4,103 of record JACRMZ010000057.1, on the reverse strand, counting down.
TCTACGACCCCTCTTGGGATAATTACGACGATTATTATTGATATGAACGGCAACATCAGAAAGCTAGCGAAAGAGCACGGTGACGGTGTAACGTATCTGGAAAAAGATTCGCCGTTCCTCGAGGATGCAACGGAGATATATAAAAATATCAATGAGAAGGCGGGGAAGAACGGGGGCATGTATAATTATAAGCCTGGCGGCGACAAGCACGTTTCCACAAGGGCCAACGCCCTCATGGGCGTTTTTTCCAGCATGCTAGGATTCCACGACGACGCTGAAAAAATATACTCGCGGCTGAAGGAATTGAAAGGAAAAGAAGACCTTTACCGCGAGTTCTACCCGTCAAAGGAGTACCTTGCCAACGAGCACCACAGGACGTCCGTTAGCGCTTCAGTTGCGCTGTTGGGAATCAAGCTTGGAAAGGGCGACGGCCTCTACGACAGCATAATCGGCGAATCGTGGAACGGCGAGTATTGCAATGAAACGTACACAAAAGACTGGCTGTCCGGGTTTATGGACTCCCCCTTGATGGGAAATGCGTTCATGGGGATCTTAAGCTCGCTTTTCAATGACTCCAAGGCAACGAAGTTTGAAAAGTGCGTTGAAAGCAACGAGTCGCTAAAGGTCATAGACGATTTCGCAAAGGCGGTATTTTACCAATTCAACGGTGATGATAGAAAGGCAGAAACATTCTACAATGCAGGCATCGAGTTCCAGGATCCAATGGGCAACCACTTCACGGAGGAAGAAGCGCTGAAAGGGATATATTTCTGCCTCAAGGCCGGGAGGTCTTTCAAATGAACAAGAACCTCAAGGACCTCGCCAAAGAGCACGCTGACAGTAGCATCAATGCCCCGGTAATCGAAAGCGTGTTTGCTTTGGGCGATTATGAAATAAGCGCCATGGAATACAAGGCGCTTGAGGAAATAACGGCACTTTACGGAAGCACTCCGGAAGAGGAATACAAAAACAGAAGAATAGACGCATACGGCGAAGGAGTGACATACCTGAACATGGCAGGCAAGGGACTTTCAGAGCTCCCCGATTCCATAGGAAACCTTTCAAGCCTCCAACGGCTTTATGTTCATAATAACAGCCTCCAATACCTCCCCGACTCTATCCGGAACCTGAAAAACCTCCAACAATTCGATGTTGACGACAACAAACTAACTAAAAAAGAGGAGGAAAAGCTAAAAAAGCTCTTCGGTGACCGTGTGTGGGTATGAACAAGAACCTCAAGGACTTGGCAAAAGAGCACGCCGATTATTCTGTTGAGGAGAAGAGCAATGTTGGCGGGAAAAAAGAGACTTTTCTGGACAAAGCAGAAAGAATTTACCATTCTATAAATAGCGACATCGGCTCCAAAGACGGGCTTTTTTACTGCAGATTCGATGAAAAGTCCAGACTCACAGCTTCTAGCGCAGGCATGGCGGTTTTCTCAAAGTTACTTGGGAACGACGAGGAGGCCGGAAAGCAACAAAAAGTCGATGTTAAAGGCAACTATATCCAACGCTTCCATGGCGATACTTGCCAAACTGCTGGGAAAGGACCTTGAGGCGGAAAGGATATACAGGCGTGTAGGGAAGATGATAGGCACGGATGACGGGCTTTATTGTTATTCGACAATGGAAGCGGACGTCTATGTTGTCGACAACGCACTAATGGGAATTGCGGCAAAGCTGCTTGGAAAAGACGATGATGCCCAGATATTGTACGAAAAAATAACCGAGTGGTTTGAGAGAAGTATAGGATTGTATGATGACGGGTGGGTAACGGAAACCTATGGAAATGCCGCAATGGCCGTTTTCCTCGAGCTAATGGGAAAAGAGAATGAGGCGGAGAAAATAGCGGAAAATCTGGAGGAACACATGCTAAACGGAGCCCTTTTTTCAGAGGATAAAGCATTGGGCAATCCAGTGACCCATTCAAACGCGCTTATGGGAATATATTACTGCCTCAAAGCCGGCAAGAAGCTAAGCTAGCTCTTTAAATTCGTTGGGAGAAAACCACTCATATCTTTGGGGGGATGGTCCAGTTTGGTAAGATTCCGGCTTCGGGAGCCGGCGACCAGGGTTCAAATCCCTGTCCCCTCACCATGGCCTTTTTTCAAAAAAGGTCAATCAAAAAACACACTGAAACGCGTTAATCCTATTTGTCCCGTCTTTTTGCAAAAGAAAAGCATATACCCAAACGCAGACTCTATTTATCCTATCCTTTCTCAAAGGTTGTAATGAAAACATTTTCCGCCCTTCGTGACGGTTTCTCCCCGCTGAAGATACGGGACTTCCGTGTTTACATGTCCGGCCAACTGGTTTCGCTAGTCGGCACATGGATGCAGCTCATGGCCCTCAGCTGGGTGGTCTGGGACCTATCGCACTCCATGATTTCATTGGGGATAGCTGGAATGCTTGCCTCGTTGCCAATACTGATACTCGGGCCGGTTGCCGGAGTGACTGCGGACAAATCTGACAGGAGAAAGCTTCTCCTAGTGACGCAGGCAGGTTCTATGATGACATCACTTGTGATTGCGTTTCTTGTTTACCGCGGCTCTGTGCAGATATGGCACCTCTATTCATTGAGCGTTCTTCTGGGGATTTTCACGGCTTTTGATCTCCCTGCGCAGCAGGCGTTCATTGGGGACCTTTCAGGGATGTCTGAAGTGAGAAAAGCAGTAGTCGTAAACGCGATGATAATACAGGTAAGCAGGCTGCTTGGCCCGGCACTTGCCGGGCTCATCATAGGGTCTGTTGGGGCCGCCACTGCGTTCTTGCTCAATGGCATGAGCTTCCTTGCAGTCATCGCAAGCCTTTTGGCTGTCAAGGCAAACCAGGTGAGAAAGGAGACAGCAGGAGTTAACGACTTCCGCGACAGCATAAAGTTCATGAAAAAGGAGCCGCGCATACAGGACCTCGTGCTTTTTACGGCCCTTGTGACGATATTCGCGATGTCCATAATGAGCGTTCTTCCGGCAATAGCAACGGACGTCCTTGGCGGAAACGCCGGAACGCTTGGCTTCCTCATGGCAGCGTCCGGGGCAGGGGCGCTGCTGAGCACTATTGCCGTCATCCCAATGGTGCAGCAGGTCAAGAGGACGGGATTTGCCGTAGGTTTGTCAGTTATTTGGACTGGCGCATGGTTCATCGCATTCTCGCTGTCAAGAAGCATCGCAATCTCGATGGCATCGCTTTTTTTGATGAGCGCAGGGATACCCATAGTTTTAACGACATCAATAGGGCTTGTCCAGACAATGTCCCCGCCTGACATGAAAGCCCGCTTGCTGAGCATGCTGATAATGGTTTCATTCGGCCTGCAGCCATTTGCCGCTTTCGGAGTCGGCCTGATGGGGCAGATTTTTGGCCCTGCCGGGGCGATAAGGGCAAACGGGTCGGCCCTTGTCATCGGAGCGTCGCTGATGCTATTGCTGAGGAAGGGCCTGATAAGCTGGGAAGCGCCAGCACCCAAATAGCATTTTTATCCTAAACACAAGCTTACATATCATGCGGATAGTGAAAATTGACCTGCGCCATGGCGAGGTAAAGATTGTTCTTGAGAATTCCAACGACTTATGGGAGCTTTCAAAGGTCATTGAAAAGGGCAATAAGGTCTTTGCGCGCACATTCAGGCGGGTTGAAATCAACCGCGGCGACGAGTCAGTCAAGGGTGAAAAGCGCCCGGTTTTCCTTGGCATAGAGATTGAGAAGATAGAGTTCCATGAGGCTACTGGAAACCTTAGGCTAACTGGAAAAATAATAGAAGGGCCCGATGACATGTCAGGTTACCATACGATATCATTGGAGGCCGGAAGCGAGGCCTCCGTGATGAAGGAATGGAAATCGTGGGAGATACAGCGGCTGAAGGAAGCGATGATAAAGGTCCCAAAGGTCCTTGTCTGCATTCTTGATGACGAAGAGGCGACTATAGCAACTATTGAGAAAAAGATAGATGTTGTCGCGGAATTGAGGGGGCCTGGAAGCGGGAAGGAGTTTGGCACAAGAAACAAGAGTGAGTATTTCGGCGACATCATATCGTTCCTTTCCAAGACGGATGCCGAGAAAATAATAATAGCTGGCCCGGGTTTTTGCAAGGAAGAGCTTTCAAAACTG
>JACRMZ010000079.1 GCA_016219455.1 Candidatus Aenigmatarchaeota archaeon | reverse complement strand
GACGATTTTGTTTCCGTGTGGTCACATGCCTCGCCAATATTCTTTGATATACCGGAACTCCACATAGATAACTACAACATGCTTTGCAAAAAGGCCGGGGAGCTTGGCCTTTCCGTTTATGCAGAAGGCGAGAAGGTCTTTGTCTTGGGCAAAAGCCTCGATTACTGCCTTGTTCAGAATGAAGGTATAACAAACCCAACACCGACAAAAAACACGGAAATTAAAAATGTGGGAATTGGGTTTGCCACTTCTAGTTATGGAAACTATGTGCTTTTCTCCCCGGACAAGAGGTATCTCCCGCTTGTAAAAGAGTGGATAAAAATGGGCATAAAGAGCGAATGATTTTTCATGGGGCTTTTCAAAAAACAATCTGACAAGTATACGGGGTATGAGGAGAAGGAAAACTCCGTTGGTACCACGTTCACGCAGCCGGAAAGCAAGTTCCAGAAAGACTACAAGGCATTCATGGGCAAAGTACAGGACAATGATAGACAAATCGAAGAAATATGGGCAATGGACGTCCCAACCGGCATAAAACAGGAAACAATGAAGAAAAAACGGCTTGATTACACATACCACGAAAACTTCTCCAGAAGCAGGGGAAGCGATGTTGTAAATTACACGTCTTACAACACCATCGTCCACCTTGACATTGAAAACTACAATAACCTCAAAAAAGAGGCTGACAAAATGGGTTTCTTGCTTGACACAAAGGACATAGGAAAAGCCTCCAGGTCGTTTTCAATAATCTCTGACAAGCGTGAAATAATAAAGGTTTCTCTGGATTCTGAATGGGCATCATTCGTTTTTGAGCCTTCGGACAAATACGCATATCTCGTGGAATACATAATCGGGATGGGTAAGGAGTGATTATATGGGCAATATAATATTCGAAGACAACGAAACGGAAAAGTTTTATGCCCAGATGGAAAAGGAGTTGATGGGATTTGTGAAGGACGTTTCCAAGAGACGGGAGACCTGCAGAGAGGTAATGGAAGGCAACTACCCCAAAAAGGTCAAGGAAGACACTGCAAGGTTTTATGGTCTTACCTGACTTTCGAGTTACACAGAAACATGCAGTACCATAGTTTACAACGTACAGAAGGACAGCATCCGTGTCTCCCCGAACTTCTTCGAGGTGCCGATGATGCACATAGACAACTACAAGAAGCTTGAGGAGCTCGCGGTCAAAAACGGCCTTTCTGTGGTTATACCTGACGGGCCGGAGAGGGATGGGGGATCTGTGACAGAATACATAATGCTGTGCGAAAACGACGGACCAAAGGCAACGTTCGTCAAGTGCTCATACAACACAACAAGGGCATCTGACGACTTCATCACCTTCTTCCCCGACGAGAAATACGTTACGCTTGTCATTGAAATGGCGAAGATGGGAATTAGAACTGAAACCCTTCCAAGGGATGCGCTTTCCCAGAAAGGGGATTCAAGGCAGATTTCATTCAAAGGGACGATGTTCGGCAGCGGCTCAAGCGAAAAGGCACGGGACATCAGGGGAAGCCTTCCAAAAGGGTATGGATACGCTAAAAGGGACACTGGGAAGAATGTGGGGCACTGATTATGGGACTCTTCAGGAACAGGCCAGATCCGGAATACACACCGCCTAAGAAAAAGGAACAAACGTACATTGACAAATTTGAGGATGAGCTTTCCGGAATCTTCGAAAAATACAATGGCATGCTAAGTGAAATAGAAGATATCAAGAAGATGCCTGTCCCGGCAGAAGTGAAGAAGGCAACAATGGAATCCCGCAATCTGGATAAAGGGTACCTTAGCGGAACATATGGAAGCTATTATTTCCATATGGAATCGCAGAACATTTTCTTCTGCATGCAGAATGACCGTGTCCCTGGCAATTACTTCCACCCGTCACTCAAAATAGAAAACTACAATGAGTTGGTGAAAATAGCGGAAAATATGGGGCTTTCCATGGATACAAAGGAAAAAGATATCACCGATAAGTCCTTCAAGGAAACTGGGAACGGAGACAAAAGAACAAGCCTCTACAGGTTTGTGGAAAAAGACGGCGGAAAACCTGTACTGGAAGTTATCCAAAGTAGCTCTAACGCGTCTTACTTCCTTATCAATGCTGACAAGAAGTACATTTCACTGGCTTCGTCGATACTGAAACTAGGACAAACATGAAGTAAGTTTCCAGCCAGAAAAGCTTATTAATTCTTACGCTGATTGTTTGTCTGTCTATGGAAGAACGCATAACTGTAAAAAAGTCGGGATTTTCAGTGCCAAAGCACCCTACTGTCCCGTTCATAGAGGGGGACGGCATAGGCCGCGAGGTCACGGAAGCAGCAAAACTCGTCGTTGACCGTGCCATTGAAAAAGCATACGGTGACAGGAGCATAGAATGGCTTGAGGTATACGCAGGCGAGAAAGCCAAAGAACACGTTGGGGAGTATCTTCCTAAGCAGACAATTGATTCATTTGAGAAGTATCGCGTAGGCTTCAAAGGGCCGTTAACAACGCCAGTAGGCGGGGGCTTCCGGAGCATTAACGTTGCGATACGCCAGAAACTGGACCTGTATTGCGTCATGCGTCCCGTAAAGTACGTCAAGGGCGTCCCTTCTCCGATGAAAGAAGACGTCCTTGATGTCATAATTTTCAGGGAGGCAATAGAGGACGTTTACGCAGGCATTGAATACGAAGCAGGAACACAGGAGGCTGGAAAGGTCATCTCTTTCCTCAATAAATCCATGAAAGCGGGCGTAAGGGACCCTTCAGGAATCGGGATAAAGCCAATAAGCCGTTTCGGCTCAGAGCGCCTGATGAAGATGGCGATAAAATACGCTTTGGAAAACAAACGGAAAAGCATCACCATAATGCACAAGGGCAACATAATGAAGTTCACGGAAGGGGCGTTTCGGGAGTGGTGCTATAATGCTGCAAAGCCGTTTGGCAAAAATGTTGTGCTTGAGTCTGAGCTAAAGGGCGACCCCAAGGGCAAATTGGTCATAAAGGACAGGATAGCTGACAGCATGTTCCAGCAGCTGCTTTTGAGGCCGGAAGAATACGACATAATCGTTTGCACCAATCTAAACGGCGACTTCCTCTCGGAAGCGGCATCGGCTCAAGTCGGTGGTGTTGGGATAGCGCCAAGCGGAAATGTCGGCGACTGGAAAGCTGTCTTTGAGCCCACACACGGCTCGGCGCCAAAATACGCAGGGCAGGATAAGGTCAACCCCGGCTCAGCAATACTTTCAACAGCAATGATGCTTGATTACATAGGATGGAAAGACGCCGCACGTTTAATAGAAAATGCGATGGGAAAAGCCATTCGGAACAAAAGAGTCACATACGACCTTGAGCGGATGATGAATGGAGCGAAGCTTCTGAAATGCTCAGAGTTCGCCAAAGAAGTTGCCAAAAACATGTAGCGCTTGTTTTGACTGACAACCTCCGATTGGCAAATATCTGCAATCCAAACAATCACGTTTATTAACCAACCTGGAAATACTATCATTAGTAGCAAACATTGGAGGTGCTGGCATGGGATTCCTTAGCAAGCTCTTCGGAAAGAAAGAGGACAAAGATATAATAAACGTAAAGGCCCCGATTGAAGAGGGCGAAGAGTAGCCGAACTATGTGGGGACAATGTCCCCTTCGGTAACTATTTTCTTTTTGTTTTCAGCATCTTTAACGATCAAATAGCCTTCCTTTGTCAAACCGCAAACAGACAGCCTTTCCCCGTTCAGCAAAACTTCATTCAGCGAATTTTTTCCCCATTCCCTTATTACATTTGATTTTTTCTCTTTCAAAAGACGTTTTATTTCCAAAAGCACCAAATCGAGGAGCTCCATTGTGCCGATAAAAACTCCCTCATCGGCCAATGTAGTGGATGCTTTTCTCAGTTCTTTGGGAAGCATTTTCAGCGCAAAGTTGGCGTTTATCCCTATTCCAACAACCACATAGTCGAGCTTTCCTGAAAATGACGACTCGCTCAGCACCCCCGATATTTTCCTCCCGTTGATGTAAACGTCGTTGGGCCACTTGATTTTTGGTTTCAATCCGAGCTTTTTTATTGACCTGAGAACGGCAAGGGATGCAATTGCCTGTATCAGATTGGGTGATTTTGGCCTTAAAATGACGGAGAACCAAAGCCCTCCCTTGGGGGAGAACCATTTCTTCCCGTTCCTCCCCCTTCCACGTGTTTGGGTAAGCGCAACGACGACTGCGTTTTTTCCGTCGCCGGCAAGCTTTTTCGCGTACGTATTAGTGGAAGGAAGGGATTTCTTGACTAATATCTCAAACATATCACTCTATCGCCACAAGCCATTTTTCTCCCTGAAGGGAATACCCCAGTTCAAGAAGACGTTTTTCAAAATGCTTCATGTGGTTGGCTCCGTACAGCAATGCTGTCTTGCCTTTTGCAGAACCGAGGCGCTTGTTCACTATATCGTTCCTTTTCGTGTCAATTGGCGTTTCGCAGGAAGACGTGTAAGCAAGCGCTTTCATCCTTTCCCTTGACGGGAGAACTGAAGGTACGATTGATTGTATCCTGTCAAGGTCCTCTTCACCCATTTCTTTTCCAATGTCATCAGAGGATATATCGCAATGCTCCCCGTTGTGGAGTTCTGCGGGGTCAAACACGTCTTTCATGTACTCAAGTCCGTAATGTTTTGCTTTGGCACGGTAACCTTCCCTCAGAATTTTCCCAATTCTATGCGCCTTGCGTCCTTCGTCCGTGGATGGCGCCGTGCTCATGGCACCCTCCCAGAGGACGCAATCCATTTCTTCACATATGCCCTTCAGTGAATTGTAATACTCCGTTTCGCCTATATGCGTGGAAGAAACAAGCGTGACTTCAGAATCCCCAGATGAGTATTTCTTCACTGCCGTTACAAGATTCCCAGTTTCATTTATCCCGAGGAACTTTCCCATAACTCACTTCATTGCCTTGAGCCACTTCTCCTCTGTGAGTTCGAAACCCTTTCCAGTCACGTACTCCTCTATCTCATCCATGTGAGCTGCGCCATAGAAGACGCCTATTGTGCCGTATTTCCCGGACCCCAGAGCATCGTCAAGCTTTTCCTTGACAATGAGGTTCCTCTTCCCCAGTATCACATCCATCTTTTTTTCCCCGCTGGAGGGAAATATCTTGTTTAGTATTTCGGAAAGCCCGTCGTTCTTCTGCTTCGCTGCCTGCGGCATCATCTGCTTGAACATTTCCTTGGGCGGCCCAGCGCCAAGATTCCCCATGAGAGCGGCTATCCCAAGCTGCGCGAGGTCTGCAGGTGAATTGAAAAGCTCCGTGGCGATTTCATCAGTGTCCATGTCTGCATGCACCCACTTTTCGTTGAGATTCCTGTAGTCTATCGTTTCGTTCTGGACGGAAACTCCGTACGCATCGGCCATCTTCTTGTAGCT
>JACRMZ010000078.1 GCA_016219455.1 Candidatus Aenigmatarchaeota archaeon | reverse complement strand
TATTGCCCATAATGGCGCCTTTCTGCGGCACGTTTCCTATGGGTGTTTTCTCCGCCTTCCCCCGTCCTTCACATCTTTCAATAATCCATTCAAGGACGCGGAAGTTGTCGCCGTAGCCGGGCCAGAGGAATTTCCCATTCTCTTTGCGGAACCAATTGACATAGAATACCTTTGGGAGCTTTGTTGATTTTTTGCCGAAGGACAGCCAGTGCTCAAAGTAATCGGATATGTGGTAGGCGCAGAACGGCCTCATTGCCATAGGGTCCCTGCGTATCTCACCGACTTTTCCTTCCGCAGCAGCTGTCTGCTCAACGCCCATCGTTGCGCCCATGAAGACGCCGTGTTCCCAGTCGAATGATTCGCACACGAGAGGAATGAGCGACTCCCTTCTGCCGCCGAAAACGATTGCGGTTATGGGGACTCCCTGCGGGTCTTCGTAATGCGAAGAAAGGTGGGGGTACTGTGTTATTGGTGTGGTAAACCTGGAGTTTGGATGCGCAGCTTTGCCGTCCTTTGGATTCATTTTCTTTCCTGTCCAGTCTGTCACTTCCGAAACAGTCTCAAGGCCTTCCCACCACGGAATCCCGTCTTTGGTTACTGCGACATTGGTGAACAGCGTGTTTTTCTTTATAGTTTTCATTGCGTTGGGATTTGTTTTTTCATTTGTTCCTGGAGCGACCCCGAAGAACCCATATTCGGGATTTATCGCATATAATCTGCCGTCTTTCCCAAGGTTAAGCCATGCGATGTCGTCGCCTATGAGGCGGGTTTTCCATCCCGCGTACTCCTCTGGGGGATTGATCATCGCGAGATTCGTCTTCCCGGAGGCGCTTGGGAACGCCGCTGCAAAGTAATATTTTTCCCCCTGTGGATTCTCGACTTCAAGAATGAGCATGTGCTCTGCCAACCAGCCCTCCTTTTTGGCTACGGTGCTTGCTATGCGAAGAGCGTGGCACTTCTTGCTGAGGAGAGCGTTGCCTCCGTAGTTGGAATTAATGCTTATGATCAGCTTCTCGGATGGGAAATGCATTATGTAACGCTCTTCTGGATTAAGCGAGCCTGTTGCGTGGATGCCGCGCACAAAGCCGCTTTTTATCTTCTCCATCGCTTTCTTCCCAATCCGTGTCATTATTTTGAGGTTGACGCACACGTATGGGCTATCGGTAACCTGAATGCCTGCTTGCGAGTACGGGGAATCAATAGGCCCCATCACGTATGGTATCACGTACATCGTCCGGTTTTTCATGCAACCCCTGAATAGCCTGTTGTATATCGTTTTACCTTCCGCTGGGGGGAGCCAGTTGTTCAGTGGACCCGATTCCTCTTTGGTCTCCGAGCAAATGAATGTCCTCGCTTCGCTCCTTGCAACATCGTTCTGATGGCTTCTGTGAAGATAGCAGTCCTTGTATTGGGGATTGAGTTTTTCTATGGTCCCTTCTTTCAGCATCTTTTCCACAATAGAATTGAACTCGGAATCGCTTCCATCCATCCAGTGTATTTTGTCAGGGTTAGTGTAATCTGCCACGGAGTTTACCCAATCAAGGACTTCTTTTTTGATTTCCATAACAGCAATCAATATTTGTCGGGGCTAATTAAAAGCCTTTATAGTTCTATAAAAACGTCGTTTCCGTGGATTTTCACCGCGTATTTTGGCACATGAACGTTAGGGAAAATCGTTGAGTTGCCAGTGGCCAAATCGAACTTCCATGCGTGCAGCGGGCATGTCACCATGCTTCCTTCAACAGTTCCGTTCCCAAGGCTTCCGCCCTTGTGTGGGCATGTGTTGCCGATGGCAAAATATTCGCCGCCGACGTTGAACACGGCTATCTTCTTCCCGTCAATCTCGATTATCCGGCTCTGCCCCGGTGGGAGTTCGGATTTTGAAAAGGCTTTTATTGAAGGCATTTGGAAATCACATTTGGATGCCATTATATGTAAATTACTTGCCAAAAAGTTTCTTGAAATACTTCAATGCCTTATTTTCCGATTCAATTTCTTTCCTAAGCTCATCTGTCAGCTTGAAGCTGTCGACATACTTCACAAGCTTGGATTCAAAGTCAGAATCAACATTAAACGTGCCTATCTGCATCCCGCCATCTTTGGTGATGACAATGAACTCCAGTTCTTTTACAATATCGTCTCCGATAGAAAGTTCCTTGCTTAGCTTCCCAGACGCATATTTGGAGTGTTTTTCTTTTTTATACAATCTGCCTTGATGCATACCACCTTCGGGATATCTCATATCTCCGTACACAGTCTTCTCTATTTCCCCGTCCCCGTAGATGAGATAATGCACGAGTTTGTTGCCCTTATAAAAAGTTTGTGACCAGTTGTCGCTGCTTATGTGCATATAGGGGGCTGTTTTATGAAGCTTTTTTTGAAGCTCCTCTTTCGTAATGGAGACTTTTTTTGATTTGCCAAAAATACGGCTCAATGGAACTAGATTTTCTGACTTATAAACATCTGCCACATAATCACCTTTAGTACTCTATAGTAATAAGTATATATACCTACTTTTTGGTTTTCCATCTTATATAGTCTTCGATTATCCTGCGGTGGTCAAAGCATAGATCAAGCTTCAGTGCCTCATCAGGCGAAAACCATCGCGCTTCTTTGGCGTCAGTCGACGCTTTGAGCGAACCGGATTTGGCCCGCGCGGCAAAGACAGCGCCAATCATCCGCTTCCTAGGGTCCCTGTTTGGGTCGTCATATACACCTATTTCCCCGGTGGCGGAGGAAGCGTTCACAATTTCTATTTCAAGGCCAGTCTCCTCTTTTGCTTCCCGTATTGCCGCTTCTTTCAGCGTCTCGCCAGCGTCAACATGGCCGCCTGGAAGGGCCCAGCCCCGCGGGAAGTTCTTCCTGTAGATGAGGACTATCTTCCCGCCTTTCTCTAGTATCGCGTCGGAAGAAACTGCTAGCATATTTCAGGCATGGAAAGCTTGTGTTTTGAACGGGAAACCATTTTAGCGGCCCTTGAGACAACGGATTTGCTTACGTTGATATTCTTCGATATTTTTCCAATAGGCATCTTTTTCTCTGTCATTAGATGGAGTATGCGGTCGAGATCCGCGTATTTTATCCCCATCTCCTTCTCGTCTGTCTGGCCCTTCCAAAGGCCGGCCGAAGGCGCCTTTTCAATGATGCCCTTTGGAAGCCCAAGCTCCCTCGACATTTCCCAGACTTGCGTTTTGTACAAAGACCCTATGGGAAGCGCGTCCACGCCGCCGTCGCCGTACTTGGTGAAGTAGCCTGAGAGAAGCTCACTCCTGTTACCTGTCCCCAAAACAAGGTAGCCAAGCGAATTTGCGTATGAATATAGGACGCACATCCGTATGCGCGCTTTCAGATTCCCAAGGGACTTTTTGTCCCTCTTTACTGCAGCATCGAAAGCCTTCACTATTTTTGCGATACTATGAGTCTTGTGGCGTATTTTCAGGAGCTTTGCAAGCCCTTTAGCGTCTTGCATGTCCCGGGGGCTTGACGCGGAGTCAGGCAACGAGATTCCAATGACACGTTTTCTCCCAAGCGCCCTTGCTGCAAGAAAGCATACGAGTGAAGAGTCTATCCCTCCGGATAGCCCTATAACGGCGCCCTTTGAACGGGACTCTTTCACCTTGCGCTTTATGAAAGCCTGTATTTTGATGGCTTTTGCAAGGATGGACTTCATTCTTCCTCGTCTTTTTTCTTCTTGAACATGTCCTTGAGCTTACCAAAACCGTCCTTCGTTTTTTCAGCGAGGAACCCTATGCCGTCTTTGCCCCGTTCGTAGATGTGCTCGTATCCGCCGTCTTTTATGTACTTTCCGATCTCCATTCCAGTGTACCCAAGGCCGACTCCAGGCACGTACATCCCGAAGAACGAGCCGTATTTCTTCCCTTTGTTGAACTGTTCCTCAAGCCTTGACCGGATTTCGTACCCTTCTTCGAGGGTGGAAATCTTTGTTTTCAGGGGATTGAGGATCTTCTCGTCAGACGAGGGCTTCATCTCATCATAGAACTCCTTTAGCCTTTCGATTTCCGCCTTTGTCGGATATGAGCCGACGAGCGATTCGAATGTTTCCTGCGCTTTGTTTGATGCCGTGATGGCGTCGCCATCTTTCTTCAGCCACTTCTCTATAGCCGCGGAGAAGCTTCCCGCTGAAACATAGAACCCATGTATGAACGCCTCCTCCTCTACGGAAGAGTACTCGTTTTTTTCCATCGCGTCATGGTTTTCAAGCCAGCAGAATTTTTTCACAAGGAAGTCCAGGTATTCCTTGTCACGCGTATCCTTCTTTTCTTTCCCGATTTCATCAATGAACTTTTTCATGTCCCGCTCGTCCATCCAACCACCCCATCAGAACAGATCCTTTTTGTCTTCCCATGCCTTGTAAATGCTTTTTATCCACGGGTCCTGTATATCTTCTTCCAATTGCTTAATCTGCCGTTCAAAAATATTTTCGTATTTTTTCATCTTCTCTATGACGCCTTTCCTGTCCTCCAGCCTGCTCATTATCCTATGCCTCATCGCATCGGTAACGCAGTTGGAATACCGTTCCTGTATTTTCAGTATCTCTATTATTTCATCCTTCCCGTAGGCTTTCAGTTTTTCCGCCTGTTTCTCAATGGGTATATAGTCCGGACAGGTCCCTTCCCAGCACCTAGCATGCCTTTCGCCGTTGTCCATCCATCCACCCCTTTAAAATGCCCAAATCAACTATTTTACCTTTGCTTTTATAACACCTTGGCAATATTCAAATTATGGTAAGGAGAATCATAAGCGAAGGATTGAACAAAGGGCTGCGCCCCAGCAGGCTTCTGTCCCTGTTGCCGCTGTTTGCCGTCCTGATTTTCTCCATAATCCTCATAAAACACGGCGTAAGGGAGCTTGGGCCGGACTTCAACGAATGGCTCAAGTCAAACATAAGGAATGTGCCTTCAGCCATAGGGTACTCGTGGATAGCCTCGATGTTCATTCTCAGCGGAAGCCCCATAGCTGCAATTGCCATAGGGCTCAAAAACGCCGGAGTCATATCCGCAATCCAGCTCTTTGGCTCAATCATAGGAAGCAGGATAGGCGCAGTCAGCATCGCGTTTTTCATAGGGATTGTAACGTCGCTTGGGGACAAGTCGCTGAGGAGGGGCTTTTCGATAGGCACTGCTGCATTTGTGACAACGCTTATAATGAACACGGGGACTCTTTTCTTCGGGACAATGCTCTATCCGCTGAGGTTCCTAATCTCATCTACGCCAAAAGTTTCTGCAGCCGATCCTCTAGGGCCACTTGACACTGCTGCCGGAAACATGATAGCGTCTTTTGGGCCATCAGTTGCAATACTCATTGGGATATTGTTGATAATTTTTGTCCTCGGGCTGATTGACAAGACACTGCTTAAAAAAAGCGGTGAGGACAGCATAGAGTCATGGATAGACCTTTTAGGAAACCCAGTCGCATCGTTCTTCTCAGGATTCCTTCTGACTGCCGTGTTCTTCAACGTGTCAGTCAGCCTGAGCATAATAGTGCCGATATACGTCTCCAAGAAAATAGAGCTGAAGAACATCGTGCCTTACCTGATAGGCGCCAATGACGGCGCGTTTTCAGACGCGCTAGTGCTTTACCTCTTGACTGGGAACCCGGAGTCTTTTGGGGCCGTGCTGATGGTGATGCTTGGGAACTGCGTCATGGCATACTTCATGATGAAGGACAAGGTAATAGATTCAATCGTCAACGCCACATACAAGCTTCTTGTGGATATGAGGGGGGTTATGATGCTTCTTGGCATAATGGTCGCGCTGCCGCTCCTTCTAGTCATCCTTTAGGTAGTCGCGTATCTTCCTGTACGGGTATGTGAAGCCGTCCTTTATGCTGCGGCCGGTTTTTTTTGCCCCATCTTTGAACTTTTTCGTTTTGCTGCCTATGCCATCTTTGATCTTTCCTCCGTATTTCTTCAGCGCCCTGTAGCCATTGGCGCTTGCGTTTGCCGTAAGGAGAGGTATGCCAAATGCCGCCGCTGTTATGCCGCCTGTGAAAAACCCCTCATCGAACTTCTTTTTCAGGAACTCCCCGCGTTTGTATTCGTCTTCCATGTGGAAAAGCTCCTCTTCAAGGCGGAACACAGTTGCGTCCTTTCTAGCATTAAGTGGAATTCCTAACAGGGTGCCTTTTTTCGCTTCCTCTATGCCATGATATAGCTTTTCAATCTCCGCTTTTCTGGGGAAAGACTCGTTGACCCATTTCTTTATCTCCCATGCCTGCCCGCCGCTGGTTATTTTTTCATTGGAATCGCCAAGATGCTCAACAACGCCAATCTGGTCTATTCCTCCATAGATGCCGCCGTAAAAGGCCTCTTCCCCGTCGCCGTAGCTGTCAAAATCCAGCCGTTCCCTGAATTTTGGTATCTTCTTTGAGATGCCTTTGATTATGCCGACAAGGCCGTCTATGTGGTATGCCCGCTTGGCCATTTTTTTCCCTGCCGGTGCGGGCTTAAGGACGTTTTTCTGGCACGAAAGCTCGCCTGAAGAATATTGCCAGCCGTTTGATTCTTCATGCTTTTTTACAATGTCACGGTACTCGTAGAATGACGACGGGTCCATTTCCCCCCTGAGGGACGTGAGCATTTTTTTCATGCCGCGGTAAGAAAGCCCGTCCATCGTTTTGGGATCCCTTTTGATGAGGTTGAATTTTTTCTCCTTTGATTTCATTTCTGTGAGCTTATCTGCGGCTTTCCTGGCGTTCTTCTTGTTTCTCCAGTTCCTGTATGCTATGTATCCGAATGCACCGGCACCGATGCCAAAAAACGCGCCGGAAATCAGCGCGCCGCCAATTGCGGCTCCTGCACCCATCAGCCCGCCGTTAAGTCCGCTTAGCGCAGCGTTTGCCTTCATCCCCTCTTTGCTGTATCCTGCAAGGCAGTTGGCTTCTTCGATGAGCGAGTCGTAGCTTGAGAGCCACTTCTCTTCTGCCGCTTTCTTGACATCATCCAAGGAGTCGTTGTATGAAAAAACGTTAATCGCGCCATAGTGCGGCTGGTCAAATTCGAAGTAGGCGCACCAGAACTCTTTCCCGTCTTTCTTGAAAGGAAGAGCGCAGCCAGCCGGCTCAAAGCTGCCAGGCTGCTCAAGCTTCTTGAGGACCTTTTTTATATCCATAAACTAACCGTAATTGCATTGTGACGTATTAATGCATTAATGCCGTACATATAGTTAATTTTATAGTTTTAAAACTCTAGAAAGTGTAACCTTTTTATATGATAATCACTATAAGGTAATCAGGGGGGTGTTGGAGATGCTAGCTAGCTTTAGGAAGGAGATGGCGGAGTTTTCAGCGGCTCTGAAGAGCAAAGGTGTCAGGAAAGTGGTAATTTCTGAGGACATAAAGACTGAGAAGATCGGGACGCAGAGCGAAGAGGACTACACCATAAGGATGTGGGGATACGGGAAGGAACGGGGAGCAACGGTATACGGAGAATACATAGTTGACGTGTTGACATCAACTGAAGACGATTCGCTGAAAAATGCCAACGATAGCATGCGGGAAACAGCCAGAGAGGACACGAAAGAAAGGATGGTTGAGATAATGAAATTCCTCAGGAGCAACGGGATAAATGCCGGTGTCGGGAAAGAGGCAGAGAAGCCCGGCAAAATGACAAGGATACTTGGCAACGGGCACTTGTTCATCCTTGCGAGGTGAGTTATGTACGCTAAGATACGCGAAGGAATGAAGGTAAGGGAAGACGAGATAAAGGCGCTCGTTGGGATTCTCTCAGAAGGAGACGGCATTGAGGAAATAAAGATAAAGTTCTCCAAGGATGTCGAAATCAAGGCAATGGAGAAGCGGGACATAGAGAGAAACTCCAACGATTACAAGGCAAAGGACAAGACCATCGTGATAGCCGCGCCGGAAAGCTCCTTTGCAGGGCGTTTCCTCAAGTCGCATGCAAAAGAAACAAAGGAAATTTCAGTTGAAGTCGAGCATGACGACATGACTGTCGAGGAATACCATCTCAGAAGGGACGGGAAGGGGTTTGTCATGGATTGGATAGGCCCGTCGCCTGAAGAGCTGAAGAACAGGAAGGGCCTTCATTTCTAAAGGCCCGCCGACTATTTTTAGCCTTTTATAGAAGAAACCATATTTCTAAATCATGTCTTATGGCATCAGCGCGGAAAAGGCGATGAATGCAAGGCCTATCACAATAACCAAGGACAAGACGCTCGCCGACGCCTCACATATCATGCTGAAGAACAGGATAGGCAGCTTGCTAGTCATTGAAAGCGGGAACCTAATAGGCATCATAACTGACAGCGATATAGTCCGGGAACTTGGCGCCGAGGGAAAACACCGGAGCGCAAAAGTTGAGCAGTCGATGACGCGCAACCCCATCACAGTTTCACCAGGCACCGACTTGTATGAAGTTGCGCGAACGATGGTCCGCAACGACATAAGGAGGCTGCCTGTCGTCGATTCCGCACACCGCTTGCTTGGCCTGATAACTGAGAAGGATTTGATAAGAGTCCAGCCATCTGTAATGGACGTGCTGATTGACACCATGGTCAGGATGAACAGCAGGTATGAAGTCGAGCTCAGCGATGGTTTCGGGGCAGAGAAAGCCGTGGATGCGATAAACGCATGCATAGAAGAAGCAAAGTCAACGGACAGGATGCTTGGAGTCGACCTTCAGGGGATACACGTAGAATCTGCCGGAGGCATCATAGACAGGAATCATCCGAAACCCAAGGCAATCATAGCAGTATCCTGCCTTCACCCATATTCAATGGTCGCTTTCAATGATGTCGTTGTCCCGCTTGCCAGCAAGACGCTGAAGATAAAGCGGTACATAAAGTGATTGTTTTTCCTGCTGCAGAAAAAATGCCGCCATGAAAGAAAAATATATTTTGTAAGTGCAGCTGAAAAAACACGAGACAAACAACACTGCTGGTTTCAGGTCATTAGGTCTTTTTGCCGCATATGAAACAAAGTTAAAGAGTTAGTATTAGGCAAGTAATGCAAGGCTGGTTTGTCCCCACAACGCCTTCTTTTAGCCATGTCCTGAAATGGCAGAAGCGTTTTTCTTTGATCAAACTTTTGACTTCTTTTAGTCAAGTCTTTTTGATTGACCTTTTTCATAAAAAGGTCATGGTGGACCGGTCGGGATTTGAACCCGAAACCTCCACCAGATTGGAGCCCTTTGACCGCTGAAAAGGGTTATGCCAAGGTGGCGTCATACCGTTAGACCACCGGCCCATCTCGTGGAGATTACGCAGAAAGTCCTTAAATAACCATCTTGACCACTCTTGATTATGTCTGATAAATCAGGGATGGAACAAACATTGAAACCACAGACAGAATACACTTTGGAAGAGGCAAAAAAAGTCATTATTGGAAGACTTTTGCTGCTTGCTAATTACGCAGAGGAGGTTTCACGTTCAAATTTATATGATATGCATACTAGGAAAGACTTTGAAGTTCACGGTGCAAGACTTCGTATTTTAGAACATCTTGTGAAAGGAGCTGATGAACCATATTTAACAGAGATGCAGATAAATCAGGTTCTAGAGTTCGCCCAATTTTTGATAACTGTAAACGTAAAAATAGGTAACCAGCTAGTTCTTTTTTGGGGACTTCTCTTGGATGTAAATAATAAGATGAAAACAGACAAAGCTATCAGAGGATACGATATTTCTAAGTTTATAAATCAGAACAATGAGAGGATAAACAGAATAGATAATATAAGTGCAGATATTTCGAAAGATTATAATAAGTTTGGAAAAACACTTTTTTCGGCGGCTGCACTTCTGTTAGTTCATGTTTTACGTGTTGAGTCTATTGAATATC
>JACRMZ010000093.1 GCA_016219455.1 Candidatus Aenigmatarchaeota archaeon | reverse complement strand
ATACCTATCGATGTCAGAAAGGCTTTTGGCGCCTGAAACCTTAAGTGAGAATTCCTGCAAAGGGACCGTGAGGCTTTCGTATTCTGTTCCTACAAGAATATCCGTTATATCCGTTCCCAGAGTCTTGAACTCCTGCTTCATCTTTCCTTTCCGTGTTTCCTCGTACTTGACTTTTTCCGCAATCTTGTTTGCAATGTCTTTGAGGTCTCCCATAAACTCACCCTAGAAATAACGCGGCAAAAAGGCTTAAATTCTAAACTAAACTAACGCTTCGTAAAATTAATCCCCTCATTGAAGGGCCGCGGGGAGACGCCAAGCTCCGCAATGCGGTTTTCCCTGCAAACATTGCCGTTTATAAGAATCTCAAGCTGCTCCCGCGTTATGGGGGAGAACGGAATAAGGGACATTATTGAGGCAATGGGACGCGCCACCCACAGGGGAATGTGGATGAAAATCGGGTTCTTGTCCACCGATTTTGCCATCATTGTAACTAGGGATTTAAATGAAATTTTTTCGTTCCCCCCGACTTCAAATACCCCGTTCTTCCCAATGGCGTTTGCTATGCACCGTGCAAGGTCATCGACATGTATGGGCTGGAGCTCGTATTTCCCGTCGCCAAAAACAGGGACAATCGGAAAAGCAAGGAGGCGTTTGAGCATTTTTGTAAGTTCCCCGCGAGGCCCATATACAATTGAAGGGCGCAGTATCGCATATGGGATTCCGGATTCAGCAATCGCCTTTTCAGCGCCGAGCTTTGCTCTATAATACCGCTCCTTCCTGCTTAAAGAAACACCAGAAGCGCTGATATAAACTATTTTTTTCACTCCGGCATTTCTGCACTCGTTCAAAACATTTTTGGTGCCAGTAACCATCACGTCATCAAAACTTTTCCCGGATTCGCGGATTATGCCAACGAGATGGACGACGCAATCGCATCCGTTGAATATTCCGGAAAGGCGGTTACCTGTGACATCAGCATCCTTTCTTGACAATGAAACGACCTCTGACCCACCTTCCCTAAGAAGGGCAGAAAGAGCCGAGCCTATGAAACCACTTCCGCCGGTGATGGCGATTTTCATGGACAGGGTTCTCTAGACCAGCTTAAATATGTTGGAGCGGGATAAAATTCATGGAGATAGACCACATAGCGATAGCAGTCAGCGACATAGAGAAAGGGATGTCACTTTACAGGAAGCTCGGCCTGAAGTTTCTGGAAAAAGCCGAGGTCAGGGAGGAAGGAGTCATAATAGCGTTTTTCTCTGCCGGCAACGTGAAGATAGAACTCATACAGCCGACAGAAGACAATGGCGTAAGAAGGTTCATAGAGAACAAGGGCGAGGGGATTCATCACATCAGCTTCCGCGTCAAGGACGCAGGAAAGGAAATGGAGCGATTAAAGGAGCTTAAGTTCACTTCCCCAAAGCCCCTGCGCCGCCACGGAAGGAATGTCTGCTTCATCCACCCGTCGCAGGCAAACGGCGTTCTCATTGAGCTTGAAGAGACAGCTTTATACCAGGGCACATAAAGGTGTGTTATGGAAGACAGGCTTCCCTCTTCTGTAAGGCCAAAACACTACGACATTTTTTTTGAGCCAGACTTGGAAGCATTTTCGTTCAAGGGGCGGGAAAAAATAGAGATAGATGTAACAAATCCGATCTCTCAGATAGCCCTAAACTCCGCAGAGCTTGACATAATCTCAGCATCAGTCGTTTCCGGCAACAAAGAGCTCAAAGCCGTTGTGAGGATGAATGAAAAATCCGAGAGGGTCGTTTTCGAGCTTCCGGAGAGGGTGAGCGGCAGCGTTCTGCTAAAAATCGAGTTTTCGGGCATCCTCAACGACAAGCTCATAGGATTTTACAGGAGCAAGTATTCCCACAACGGGAAGGAAAAGTATCTCGCGACAACGCAGTTCGAAGCCCCCCATGCGAGAAGGGCGTTTCCGTGCTTTGATGAGCCTGCGATGAAGGCAACCTTTGGCATTTCGATGAAGATAGAGAAATCACTCCAGGCCATTTCAAACATGCCTGCAGCCGAGGAAAAAACCGATGGAAGCAAGAAGACAGTCAGGTTTTACACAACGCCTAAAATGCCGACATACATACTGTATCTTGGCGTCGGGGAGTTCGAGTTCATTGAGGACAATTACAGGGACGTGAAGATACGCGTGGCCTCAGTGCCCGGAAAAGGCGAGCAGGGAAGGTTCGCAATTGGCATGGCAAAAATGTTCCTGGCATATTTCGAGAAATTCTCAGGCATAAACTACCCGTTGCCAAAGCTTGATTTGATCGCGATACCGGACTTTGCCTACGGTGCGATGGAGAACTGGGGCGCTATAACATTCAGGGAAATATACATGCATTTTGACTTGAAGAAGACATCGACCCAGGTCAAGAAAAGGATAGCTGAGATAATAGCACATGAGCTCTGGCACCAGTGGTCAGGGAACCTTGTGACAATGGACTGGTGGAACGACTTGTGGCTCAACGAAAGCTTTGCCACATACATGGCGTATAAGGCAGTCGATGATTCGTTCCCCGAGTGGAATGTCTGGGAGGATTTCGTCAACGATGACACGGGAGGGGCGTTCCGCGCAGATTCCCTGAGGACGACGCATCCAATAGAGGTCCATGTCAGCAACCCCAATGAGATAGAGGAGATATTCGACAAGATAAGCTACGGAAAAGGCGGAAGCGTCCTGAGGATGATAGAGAGCTATCTCGGCGCGGAGACTTTCAGGAAAGGGGTTTCAATGTACCTGAGCGCCCACAAGTACGGGAATGCCAGAGCAGAAGACCTTTGGGACAACCTTGCCAAAGCCTCGTCTGTTCCCATCAGGGAAGTGATGAAGAGCTGGGTCAACCAGGAAGGATACCCAATTGTCCATGCAGAGTTCAAAGGCGCGCTTGAGATGTCGCAGAAAAGGTTTGTTTTTGGCCAGGATAAAAAGGGCAGTTGGATAATACCCATAGTCATATCCACGCCCGATGGCGAACGAAGGGAGCTTTTGGATTCTGGGAAAAAGACAATAAACATTGGCGGGGATTGGGCAAAACTCAACTCCGGCCAGGTGGGCTTTTACCGCGTTTCGTATTCAAAAACCAATTTGGAAAAGCTGAAAGCGCTTGTGAAGGAAAAGAAGCTCCCCGTTATTGACAGGTGGGGGATACAGAACGATTCCTTCAATGCGGCACTCATAGGGGAGGGGAAGCTGGCCGATTATTTTGGCATCCTCAAATGCCATGAAGGCGAAGACAGCTATTTCGTCCTTGACAGCATATACAGCAATTTGAAGCACATCGAGTTCATTTTCCACGGAAGCGATGGTTGGGACGCGGCATGGAAAAAATTCAAGGATTGCATGGCAGTCCCGTTCAGGCGGGGTTTTTCAAGGCTTGGATGGGATCCCAGGAAAAACGAAAGCCAGCAAGACGCGCTGCTCAGGCCGCTTTGCATAAGCTATCTGGCATTTTCCGAGGACCACATGGTCATTGACGAAGCAAGGAGGCTGTTTTACAAAGATTTCGATTCAATACCCGCCGATTTGCGCGGAGTCGTGTTCTCCATAGTCGCATCAAGCGGGTCTGCAAAGGATTTTGACGAAATCGTGAAGAAGTACAGGGAAGCCACTAACCCTGAGGACAAGACAAAGTTGCTGTCTTCGTTGGGAAGGTTCAGGGACAAGGGCCTTTTGGAGAAATCGCTTGAGTTTTCGTTTTCCAGTGATGTGAGGACACAGGACCTCAGAGTCGCGTTCCCGTCCATAGCCTCCAACCCGGTATCAAGGGGAACACTTCTCCCGTGGACTGTGAAAAATTGGGCTCGCATTGAGAAGCACAAGGACAGCGCCCCGATATTCATGGGGATATTGGAGTCTCTCATAACATCGCAGATTGGGAAGGGCGCCGAACGGGAGCTCATGAAATTTGTAGCCGAAAAGAAAATCGACTACGAGAAAACGAAGGACAACTCATTCGAAGTCCTTAGGAGGAACACCCATTCGCTTGAAACAAACAGGAAAGAGCTTTTGGATTATTTTAGCTAAGTGACTTTTCCCACACCCATTTTGATATCTCTTTCGTGACCTTTTTGTCTACTTTGCCCTGCTTCTGGTATTCGTCAATCGTCCCCTTTTCGCACGGCATCATCATATGGTTAACGTTGAAAAGATACGCTTCGTAATCGTTGCCTGACTTTTCAAGCGCCCCTGTCCAAAGCTCGTAGTCTTTCTTGAATACCTGCGAATCCTTCTCGCCGAAAATGAGGAGCAGCGGGGTGTCGATGGATGAAGCAAGATCAAGTGGCCTTTTGGACCTGAGGTCGTACCAGTAGCTCCCCAGAGCCCCGCTGAACATGCTATTTGCCTTTACTTCTCCGCGGTCAAGCGGGCCAAACGCCTTGCGGATATCTGAAGTCTTCGCGCTTATCGTTTCGAGTTTCTCCCCCCGGATTTTCATGCTGTATTCGTTTTGGTCTATTATTATTTCCTCTATGTCCCTGGCAGGTGCGGCAAGCATGACACCGCCTTTGGCGCCGGACTTATCCAATATTTCTGGAACAAGGTAGGCGCCGAGGCTTTGGCCAATGACGTAAACGTCCTTTGATTGCGTTTTAGCGTAGCCTATTGCGCCGTAGGCATCGTCAAGTATCTCGTCGTTGAGGTCGTTTATGGCAAGCTTGCCCTGTTTTATCTCATCTTTGTGAGAGAACGCCCTTTTGTCAAATCTGATAGAGGCAATGCCGTCTGCCGCAAGATCTTCGGCAATGTCCTTCCACATTTTGTTTGGGCCGACTGTGCCGTCACGGTCTTGCGGACCGCCGCCATGGACAAAAACTGCTATGGGGTAGTTTTCCCCCTCAGGAACAGTAAGTGTGCCGTGAATTTTTATCCCCTTGCTCTCAAATTCTATTTCTTTTTCAGGCATAAACAACACAATAAGAAAAGCACAATAAAAGCATGAGCTTTTCGCTGCCGGATTTTCCGAAGTTTCGCGTGAGCCGAAGGTTTACATAAAAAGTAATTTATATTCTTAACAAGTTGTTACTATGTATGAAGAGAGTTCTTGTGGCAAAGCCCGGATTGGATGGGCATGACCGCGGAGCAAAGGTAATGGCGCGCGCCCTGCGTGATGCGGGTTTCGAAGTTATTTACACAGGGATAAGGCAGACCCCACAGCAAATCGCGTCGGCTGCTGTCCAAGAAGGCGTTGATGCAGTTTGCATGAGCATTTTATCAGGCGCCCACAAGGAGCTTGTTCCGGAAGTAGTCAGGCTTCTCAAGAAGAGCGGCGTCAAGCCTCTCGTGATAGTGGGCGGAATAATACCGAAAGATGACGTTGCGTTCCTGAAGAAAAACGGCGTCAGCGAAGTCTACGGACCCGGAACGCCAATGAGCGTACCGATAAGTTACATGAAATCCAAGCTGAAGGTGTGACGATGTCCCTCTTGGGGGTTTTCAAAGGGTCTGAAAAGGACATATCATCCATGATTTCCCTTGCCGAAAATGACCCGCTTAAAGCAAGGAAAGAAATGAAGCTCATTGCAAAGAGAGCCGGCTTGTTGACCCTTCCAGTGCCTACACAGGAGGCGCAATCCTCGGGGACAGGATAAGGATGCAGGAGCTTGCGCAGGACAAGGGGATATACATAAGGAGCATGGGCAGCCGTGGAACGCTTGGCGGGATAAGTCTCGCAACAGGCGACGCGGTAAAGATACTTGATGCTTCTGGAAAGGACATTGTTATCGTGGAAACTGTAGGCGTCGGGCAGGGAGAGATCGATGTCACGAGGTTTGTCCACACGATAATGCTTGTCGGCTCGCCTGGAATGGGGGATGAGATACAGGCAATGAAAGCAGGATTGATGGAGATAGCGGATATTTTTGTCGTCAATAAGGCAGACAGGGACGGGGCAGACGAGGCCGCGAGGGAGATAGAACAGGGCATAAGCATCGGCGTGGAGGCGTCAGGTTCCAAAACGTGGAGACAGCCGGTGATAAAGACGAAGGCAACCGTGGGTGAAGGGATAGAGGAGCTTGTGAAATCCATAGAATCGCACGGCTCATACTTGAAGGAATCCGGAATGTTTTCAAACCTTGTTCAAAGGCATCAGAGCGAGAACGTCCTGGCAATTGTCAGGCACAGCTTTGATGTTTTCATCGAAGGGCGCGTGAAAGATAAAGCAATTAAAAGAGACAAGGACATTTATAGTGCAGCCGAGGAAATCTGCAGGAAATACATAAAGGGCTTCAAATGACAGCTAAAAAAACCGCACTCCAGGAGGAAAGGTTAAAGACGCTTTCCGGATTTGACGTAAAGCGCATATACACTGGGGAAGATTCGGAAACAAATTATGACAAGGACTTAGGCGAGCCCGGGAAGTTCCCATTCACGCGCGGAGTCTACGAGACGATGTACAGGGAGAAACTCTGGACTATGCGCCTGTTTTCCGGGTTCGGAACACCGGAGCAGACAAATCGGAGGCTCAAGTATCTCATAGCGCACGGCCAGACTGGATTATCAATCGCGTTCCATATGCCTACTCTTGTAGGTTACAATTCTGACCATCCATTGTCTGCAGGCGAAGTGGGAAAAGTCGGCGTCGCCGTAGACTCGCTCAAGGACATGGAAATCCTCTTTGATGGAATAAAGCTGGACGAAGTGACGACATCAATGACGATTAATGGACCGGCGTGCGCTGTGTGGGCATTTTACATAGCGGCTGCCGAAAATCAGGGAGCCAATCGGAAGGAACTGCGGGGCACGATACAGAACGACGTCCTCAAGGAGTACACTGCCCAAAAGACCTGGATATTCCCGCCAGAGCCCGGGCTGCGGCTTGTCGTGGACACTATAGAGTTCGCTTCCAAGGAGCTTCCGAAATGGCATCCAGTAAGCATTTCAGGCTACCACATCCGCGAGGCAGGCTCGACTGCGACGCAGGAACTGGCATTCACTTTGGCAGACGGCCTGTGCTACGTCGACTCCTGTATAGAGCGTGGATTGAGCATCAACGATTTCTGTCCCAGGTTGTCATTCTTCTTCAATTCCCACAACGACTTCTTCGAGGAGATAGCGAAGTACCGAGCCGCGAGGAGAATCTGGGCAAAGGAAATGAAAAAACGCAATGGAAATGAGCAATCGCAAAAACTAAGGTTCCACACGCAGACTGCAGGCTGCACGCTGACGGCACAGCAACCGCTCAACAACATAGTAAGGGTGACGATGCAGGCACTCGCAGCGGTTTTAGGAGGGACACAGTCGCTTCACACAAATTCATATGACGAAGCGCTAGCGCTGCCAACGGACGAATCGGCAAAGCTTGCGCTGAGGACGCAGCAGATAATAGCTTATGAGTCTGGCGTCACAAAGACAGTCGACCCATTAGGCGGCTCGTACTATATAGAGTGGCTCACAAACAGGATGGAAGAGGAGGCGTACGGCGGCGGCGTCCTCAAATGCATAGAGAAGAACTTCTTCCAGTCAGAGATAGCAAAATCAGCGTATGAATACCAGAAAGCAGTCGATGAGAATCGGGAGAAGATTGTCGGAGTCAACTGCTTCCAGACTGATGAGCGTCAGATAAAGATACTTAAAATTTCTTCGAAGGTCAGGAAAGTGCAGTCGAAAAAGCTTTCTTTGCTGAGAAAGCACAGGGACAATGATGCCGTCAGGAATGCGCTAGATGCACTCGTAGAATCGGCCAAAACAGGCGAAAACATAATGCCTCCCACAATCTGCGCCGTCGAGTCTTACTGCACCGTAGGGGAGATATGCTCTTCCCTGGCAAAAGTCTTTGGGGAGCACAAATCTAACGTTTTTTAGCTTAATCCTCTTTACCATCTTATGCCCAAGTTAGGATGGGAGCCTTCGCGTGACTTCCTGGAGAATTCCAATGCCGCAAGGTTCATGAAAGCCCACGGAATAAAGACATACCGCGAGCTCGTGGAAAAGTCGACTCGTGACATAGAATGGTTCTGGGATTCCGTTGTAAAGTTCCTTGGCATCGAGTTCTATGAGCCATATTCAAAAGTTCTTGATGCCTCAGAGGGCATAGAGTGGGCGACGTGGTTTTCCGGCGGCAAGGTGAACATAGCGCATAACTGCGTTGACAAGCACGCTCTTGGGAAAAACAGGGCTAAAAGCGCGATTGTGTGGGAAGGCGAGGACGGCAGAACCGTATCGTGGGATTACAAAAGGCTCTATGAAGAATCCAACGCAATCGCCAACGCTCTCGTTTCGTTGGGCGCTAAAAGGGGCGACTCGATTGGCATATACATGCCGATGGTCCCTGAGGCCGTGGCGTCCGTAATAGCGTGCATGAAAATCGGCGCAATATACGTTCCCATATTCTCAGGCTACGGCGAAGAGGCGATTGCTGTGCGGCTCCAGAACTGCGATGCGAAGTTCCTTCTTACCTGTGATGGCTTCCACAGGAAGGGCCAAAGGATAGAGATGAAAAAGATTGCAGACAAGGCGCTGAAGTCGTGCCCTTTGGTGAAGAAGACGATTGTATTTAGGAACATCGTCGGCGCCGAGATGTCCTCACGGGACGCGTACTTCCACGATTTCCCCAGAAAGACGGATTTCAAAACGCTCCACACGGACGCCGAAGACCCGTTCATGGTGATTTATACTTCAGGCACGACAGGCAAGCCAAAAGGCGCAGTCCACGTCCACGGAGGATTCCTTGTGAAAATTGCGCAGGAAGTCGCATTCCAGACAGACCTCAGGGACAACGACGTCCTTTACTGGATAACTGACATGGGATGGATAATGGCACCCTGGGAGATTGTCGGCGTTTTGGCTCTGGGAGGAACCCTTTTCATCTATGACGGGGCGATAGATTACCCAGACATTGACAGGCTGTGGAAGATTATTGAAAGGCATAGAATAAGCATCCTTGGACTGTCGCCGACTGCTGTCAGGTATATGATGAAGTTCGGCCATGAGAAGCTGAAGAAACACAACCTTTCATCGCTCCGTGTTTTGGCATCAACTGGGGAGCCGTGGAATCCCGACCCCTGGGAATGGGCTGTAAAAAACATCGGCGGCGGGAGATGTCCCATCATCAACCTGTCTGGAGGGACAGAAGTGGGTGCGTGTTTTCTTTCCGTGATACCCATTATCCCGCTGAAACCATGCACACTTGGCGGCCCTTCACTTGGGATGGACATTGACGTTTACGATGATAACGGCAAGCCAGTCCGCGGCGCCATAGGGGAACTCGTCTGCAGGAAACCGTGGCCCGGAATGACCCGCGGAGTCTGGAAGGATCCTGAGCGGTATATAGAAGCGTATTGGTCGCGGTTCCCTGGAGTGTGGGTCCATGGAGATTTAGCTTCAATCGATGAAGATGGGATGTGGTTTTTGCATGGACGTTCTGACGACACGATAAAAATCGCCGGGAAGCGCGTCGGCCCGGCAGAGATAGAATCCATACTGGTTTCCCATGCAAGCGTTGCGGAGTCAGTGGCGATAGGCGTGCCGGACGAACTCAAAGGCGAGGCGCTCGTGTGTTTTGTCGTTTTGAAGACACAATATTCTGAGAAGCTCCGCGACGAGCTGAAAGAGCTTGTTTCTGAGAAACTGGGCAAGGTCATGAAACCAAAAGAAATCAAGTTCGTGAAGATGATTCCCAAAACACGCAACGCGAAGATAATGCGCCGTCTGGTCAAGAAAAAGTATCTGGGCCAGCCGCTCGGGGATTTATCTGGACTTGAAAACCCGGAAGCTGTCGAGGAGATTGGAAGGGCTGTTTAGCCGAGCCCAAAGAATGATTGTATATACGTAGCGCCTCCACCAAGTCCATACCACAACAGAAACAAGAGTGCTAAAATACCAAGTATTATGTTCCGTGGGTTATTCACAATATATTTAATTGGGAAAATGGTTAAATAGTCCCATCATTAGTTTAATTATATGCCGTCAAATATTTTTGATTGGTCTTCTAGCAGAGACCCCATAACAGGAAAACTATTGAAGTCAACCACTAAGAAGCGAAGAAATGTTTCTACAACAGAAAAAACTATTTTATGGGAAAGAAACAAAAACCATATTTGTCATATTTGCGATGGAAAAATACATTCCTTAACAGAGGCTCAGGTAGACCATGTAAGGGCAAATTCAAAGGGTGGTGATAGGGTAAGTTGGGCTCATTCATCTTGTAATAGAATGAAAGGGAATAAGCCGCTTTCCGTGATACATAGAAGATTAGGTATAAAGAAAAAAACATCCAGCAGACGAAAGGTTGCTTCTAGGAGGAAACCGATAACAACATATGATATTTTTGGAAACCCTATAAAGAAACAGAAGAAACCCAATAGTATCTTCAATTTAGGGTTTTAATTATGCCTAATTTCCTAGCGCGTAGAAAGATAAAGAAAAAGGTTAGCTTTGGAACTGCAAGAGGAGAAGTTTCTTTTAGTGCCAAAGTCCCTGCTAAAAGAAGGAAACGCATTATCTTCTAGCCCTATTTCACAAATCTCATTATCACGTTTATCAAAAAGAAAGCCGCCGTTATCCCAATGATTATCTTCAGCATTTGAGGGGAATTAGCAAAGCCAAATGGTATCGGGCCGATGAATCCCCCGACGCCCACGTGCACGTCCTTGGAGCCTAGCGAGCCAATCATAACTAAAACGACGCCTGCAAATATGGCGATGAATCCCAGAGTGACAAGCTCGTTTCCCATATCAACCTAGGTTTTCGTCCTTCTTCTCAGGTTTCTGCTGCGGGAACATAGTGGCTATCTGCTTCTTCGTTGCCTGGCGTATCGTGTCTATCCGTTTCTCGCCGTTTTCCGAAGCTTCCTTGACTGCATCCTGCTTGTACGGAATGCCAAAAGCCGTTTCCAGAGCCTTCGCGCCGGATGAAACGTAAGTCTCGGTGTGGCTTTTCCCAAACGGCAACTGCGCAATAGCGTTTCCGTAGGGTATTGTTTCCGGATCTACGTTTATCATGAGAGTTGAGTAATCCCTGTCCCAGTAGGAAGAGGCTTCCTTCCTTGCGGCAAGCGCGCTGATGTCTATAACGCTAGTTGTCGCGCCCCTGAAACCCTTTGACTTGAAGAACGATTTTTCCTTTTCGCTGTTTGTGGCGAAAAGCACTTCGCCGTCCTTCTTCGTTTTGTCCATGGATTTAGAAACATCGACGTATTTCGCTATCCCAAACTCCTCAGAAAGCGAGAATATCGCGTTGGCGAGGCTGTCCTCTGCCTCAGTGTTTACGTTGAAGAGCTGGTTCATCTTGCCCATGAAGATGTTATTTGTTTCGTCATAATAGACGTCGATGGTGCGCTTGAAGCCCATCTGGTATTCCCCGTTTTCAATAGTTGAAGTCCTAATGCCTGTCTGGGCAGCGTTGCTTAGGGACGAATCGGAAAGCCCGATTTCCGCGACTTTTTTGGGCCGGAGTGATTCTATTAGGTAATCAACCAGCGCCCCATCATAATACCCTTGAGTGTCGCCGATGTAAATGGCGTTTTTGGCGTCAGTTTTACCGAAAATCTTTACCCGCGCGTTTGCATCCCTGTATACCATCAAATCACCTAGTAGAACTCCTAGCCAATCTATTTAAGCATATGTCACATCTTTGGAGTAAAAACTAACGAGTTGGAAGTTTATGGGCGTTTGGTCCCGGGACTGAGATTTGAACTCAGAACCTATCGGTCTCTGCGTTTATGAACGAAGGCTGGGTTTGTGCCGCGGAGAACCAAAGTTCTCCTCAAGGGCTAAAATCATAGGACCGATTTACCTTAATCATCTCTAGCCCCAATCTACAGCCGATCGCTCTACCGTTGAGCTATCCCGGGATAAAGGATATTTTAAACAGCTAGCTTAAAAAGCCTACTCAACTGCCTCGAGCATTCCGAAGTTGACAAGCTCCTTTATAATGTGCCGTATCGCCGCTTCAACAGGCTCCCTGTCAGCCTTGACTTTTGACATGAGCATGGAGACGACGCTTTGCTCATCCTGCCCGTCGCAAAGGTTCCAGACCATTATGATCATCTCGTCGACGGGAACGGATTCATCCTGGTCGTTTATCATCACGAGACCGTCATCCGTTTTCCCTACAGAGCCGCGCCTCCTGAATTTCTGCATAAGAAAATTTGCCACATCAGCCAATAAATACCCTAAACATACTTGCCGCAGCGGCTGCACCTTCTGGCAAACGTATGCGCTTCGGGCTTGTGAAAACCAACCCTGCAGAAAATCTGGCGTTTCCAGCTTAAATGTTCTTTCATAAGTAAAAAGAGCATGGAAGGGATTTAACCTCTTAGTGCGTCCATCCTCTGTTCTCAAGCTTCCTCAGATATCCGTTCTTCTCTATCCACACGCCACTTTTAACAACTTCCCCGATTACCGAAAACTTAACGCCTTTTATTTTTCGCAGTTTGCTTTTTGGAACAGTGAACAAAAGTTCGTAGTCGTCCCCGAAGAACAGCCCGTCTTCACTGCCAAAAAGCGGTATTTTTTCAAATGTTATTTTGAAGCCGGCACGGCTTCTCTTGCCCATCTGGTGCAGGCTGCGAGCCAGGCCGTCGCTGATATCCATCATTGCAGAAGCGCGCCTTGCTATTTTCATGCCTTCGTTTATCCGCGGCTTCTGCCTCAGCCATTTGCGCTTCTTGAAATAATAGCACGCCTTCCCAAGGGTTCCGGTGACGCAGACTGCGTCGCCAACGCGCGCTCCGGCTCTGCTAATGGGTAGTTCAGCCACACCAATAGCTGTTCCAACCACGGTGAGTTCATCGTGTTTATCCAAATCGCCGCCTGCATATTTGCATTTGTAAAGGGAGCAGCATTTCGCAACGCCCCGTGAAAACCCGCTTAGGAATTTCCTATCGAATTTTTTCATTCCAAGTGCAATGACCAGCGCTATTGGTTTTCCACCCATCGCCGCGATGTCGCTTAAGTTTACCAGAGCGCTCCTCCATCCTATCATCTCAGGCGTTAACCACTTTGGAAAATCTGTCTTCTCGTGGAGCATGTCAGTTGTCACTAAAACCTTCCTTTTGCCAACGCCCAAAACGGCGCAGTCATCGCCGATATCCAGCTTCCTTGACAGGAGCTTTATTGCACCAAGCTCATCCATACGCAAATTAGACAGTTAACAGAAAAGTACCTGTGGCATAATGGGCAAAAAGCAGTTTAACCTATGGTTAAAGCTTATAAAGCTATCTCTTCATAGGATAAAGGCTGGCGGTCATAGCGGAGGGGAAACACCCGTTCCCGTTCCGA
>JACRMZ010000082.1 GCA_016219455.1 Candidatus Aenigmatarchaeota archaeon | reverse complement strand
AGTATTCCCGGCCTAAAAAAATGTCCCCAAGGATCGCGCCAAGTGCCGCGGAGCCCGCAAGAATGAGGATATGCTTTTTCCGTTCGCCTGTCTTTTTTGCCCCCACATCCATGTTCCTGTCTGCTTCATCAAAGGATTCCATCACACCACCACTACCAAATGGAAGCTAAGTTATTTAAATAGAAAACTGCGGGGAAGTCAGTCTTCTTCCCCTTTTTTCCCGCGCCTTTTCCTGAACCAGTCTGCGGCAAAACCGCCTCCAGCGCCGCCAACTCCGCCAATTATTGTTGTTTCTCCGTGGTATGTTACAGTGTCTGAAAGCACATGCCCGCTTCTTAGCAACCCGGTGTATGTCACCTCGGGAGACTCGATAAAGTGCTTGTAGTCGTCTATGTTCTGGTTATCCCCCCCTATGTGATATGACCCGTCCCTGCTCTTGCCTATCAGGTCGAATACGCCGCCGGAGTCTTCCCTGTGCGATGTCCACGTATTGGTGAAGTATGAGCCATCTGCCTTTGTGTAAAAGACCTGGCTCACAATCTCATGCTCCCTGTTTGCAAACATATCACCGATAAACGCGCCGAGAGCCGCTCCGCCTGCAATAAAGAGTGCCGTTTTTTTCTTCTCCCCGGTTTTCTTTTCCATGGGGTCAAGGTCCCTTTCGATTTCTTTGCTGTCTTTTTCCGAAGCCAACCAACCACCTCTTATATAATATAGCCTTTTAATAAATATCAAAGGATGAGGCTAATTGAGGCGATAAAGGACGCCGAGAAGGACGATAGGATACAGGGAATTCTCAAAAAGGACGGGTTCCTCTGCGCCGCCTATGTGACACTGAAGCCTGACCAGGACGAAATAAAGGGCTGGGAGCTTGGATACTACGACCCACAGACCAACCAAATAACGCCAGTTACAGTCACGGATGATTTTGTCAATGTCGGCGAGTCTGACTATCCAATGGAAGGAAGGGTCCATGAGGTCTTGAAAGGCAACGTCGCAATCCCGTCAAAAGAGGCATTGAGGATGGGAAAGGAGGTTGCAGGCAAGCACCAGCTGCCCATACAAAGCATAATGCTTTCGTTAAGGAAAAAAGAGGACGGTTTTGAATGGACAGTTGTTTTCATAACGCAGATAATGAGCATAATCATAGTAAGGATAGATGCTGAGGACGGCAAGATAAAGGAAGACTCTGTCGAGTCGTTGGTTGCCAACAAATACACGAAGAATCAGGGAAGCGCCAGCTAGTTTTTGTATGAAAATCGTGGAGCCAAAAACGAAGGAAGATTTTGGCAAATACTACGAGTTGAGGTGGAGAGTTTTAAGGATGCCCTTGGGGATGCCTAGAGGAAGCGAAAGGGACGAATTGGAAAATTCTTCAGCCCATGTTATGGCAGTGGATAACGGGCTTGTTGTTGGAGTAGGGAGAGTGCATCTAAACTCAAAGAACGAGGCACAGATACGGTATATGGCCGTTGACAGCGAAAAGAGAGGAAAGGGAACAGGAAAGAGGATTCTCAACGAACTGGAGAGGGTTGCTGCAAGGTTAGGCGCAGAAAACATAATCCTTAACGCAAGGGTTGACGCAATTGATTTTTACAAGCGATATGGATATCAAACTGTTGGAGAAAGGTTCCTGTACATAGGAATAGAGCACCAAAAGATGGAGAAAGTTGTCAAATAAGCTCGTTTCCCAAGTCTTCCAGCGAGTCGATAAGGTCGGAGTATTTTCTTTTCATTTTCTTATCCAAGCGCTTTTGGAGATCGTCTATTTCCCGTTTTGCGTTGAATGGCTCTATTCTCTTCACCTTTATGTCGCTATCCAAATATTTCATCGGGTTGTGCGCGCCTCCGACAAATATTATCCCGACATCATCAAGATTTTCATTTATCCGCTTTGCCATTTCTTTGTCCCGTTTTTTCATTGCCAGCTTGTCGGGAAGGTCATTTTCCAGCCTGTGCGCATGGTCAAGATACAACGATTTCTTTTCCGTTTTTTCCATATTAGCCCCGTTTTTCACGAGCTTTTGGCACAGCAGAAGGGTCGGCCATTCGTCCGGATCCAGTTTCGACGCCTTTAGGGATTTTTCATATGCTTTGCCGTTCTCAAACACGGCTTCGCAGAATATCTGGACGCCTTGGTAGCTGCTAAGTTCTTCGTCTAAGTCGCGCTCAATCCAGCTCCAGTATTTCTTCAGGACGGAGTCCTGTATGCCCCAGTAAATAGAGCTTTTCATCTTCCCGGCAATGCCATATATGCGTTCGTCATCAGAGTTCGCGTCTTTGTAGACTTTGTCAAGCATTTCGTTGGAAGAATGGACCATGGGGACATGATAAAGAACGCGTTTTTTACTTCCGCCTACCATGGAAGATAATTGGCAGGTAAAATATAAATCAGAACAGGTTTTCCCGTAGATAGGCTCACACCAAACAACCAACATATTCAAATCTCACTTTTATGCCTCTTAGAGGGTGTTTAAGTACAAGGATATATAGTTACTACCTAATAGTAGTTTATAATCAAGGTGGTTTAGTGGATAAAGCACCAGAAAAGCAATATGATGAATCAGGGGTTTTTAGCTTAGATGGCCAGTGGGACGCCAGTGACGGGAAGGTGATGAAAAAGATTGCCGTTCCCGGAAACTGGTTTCTCCAGGGGCTTGATGTAGATGAGCTTACATATTCAAGGGAGTTCAGTGCGCCAAAAATGAAGGGAAAAAGGAAGAGGCTGGTGTTCAAGGGAGTAGATTATATCGCTAGCGTCAAGCTCAATGGCGCCCGTTTGGGCGAACACGAGGGATATTTTTCAAAGTTCTCATTTGACCTGGATAGCCTGGAAGAGACCAATCTTCTCGAGGTTAATGTAAGCGCCCCCAAGGAAAAGTTCCCTTTTCCGTGGTTCAAGTCGCAGATAAAGGGAGTACTGCAGCAGTGGTATTGCAGGCCCGGAGGCAAGACAGGGCAGGAGAGCGGTACAGGCGGCATCTGGAACTCCGTTTTCATAGAGTCTTTTGAAGATTGCAAGATAGAATGCGCAAAGATAACGCCGGATTATGATGAAAGGGCCATAAAAATCGAGGCAAAGATAAAAAACTATGAAGAGTGTGGGGAGGCCGTTTTAAGGTTTGGTGCTGCGGGCCAGGAATGGGAGGAGAGGGCAGTCCTTAAAAACGGCATCAATAAACTGTCATTCACAAAGAAAGTCGATGTCAAGGACTGGTGGCCGTGGGACCGCGGCGAGCAGAACCTTTACGACGTCTCGATGGAGCTACTCAAGGACGGCAAGGAGCAGGACAGGTGGGAAGGCCGCTTTGGGATGAGGAAAATAGAATGGAAAAACGACCTTCTTTACGTGAACAACGAGAAATATTTTTTGCGGGGAACGAACTACTGCTCGTCGCAGTGGATGAGCGAGATGGACAAAGGGAAATATGAAAAGGACATCGGTTTGATGAAGGAAATGAATGCCAACTCCGTGCGCGTGCATGCGCACGTCGAGAAGAAAGAGCTCTACGACACGTGCGATGAGCAAGGCATACTAGTCTGGCAGGACTTCCCTCTTCACTGGGAATACGTAAATACAATTCCATTTGTGAAAAAATCAAAGAAGATGATAAGAGAAATGGT
>JACRMZ010000081.1 GCA_016219455.1 Candidatus Aenigmatarchaeota archaeon | reverse complement strand
TAGGCGAAAGCTACGCCTCCGTAGACAAAATCTGCTCCATCGGATGGAAACCGGAGTCCAGCCTTCGCAGCGGAATACGGAAAATGTCACGCAGAAGCAGATAGGTATGCTTTCAGTAATCATACCCGTTCTCAACGAGGAGGAGATAATAGAAAGCAACTCGAAAAAGCTTTCTGATTTTTTGGATTCTCTGGGCATAAAATACGAAATAATAATATGCGACAATGGCTCAACAGACGCCACGAGGGAGAAGGGCGAAAAGATCCACAACGTCCGCTTTTTCTCAATAGCTGAAAAGGGCGCAGTCGGATGGGCTTTTAGGGAAAGCGTAGGGATTTCAAAATTTGACAATATCGTGTCACTGGATATGGATCTCTCATCGGACCTTGGATTCATCCCGCGGGCACTTGAGCTCCTTGAAAAAAACTCCATGGTCATAGGGACCAAAAAGGAGATGCAGAGAAGGCCGCTTCACAGGATGCTCATAAGCTCAGTCTACATAGCAATGGCCCGCATCCTCCTCGGGCTTGGGTTCAGCGACTACTCGATGTCATCAAAGGCGTACAGGAAACAGGACATCGGAAAGCATATCGGCTCGCTTGTAAGGGACTCGTCGTATGTGATACAGCTTGCATACCTGCTGAAAAGGGAAGGCAGGCAGGTAGCACAGATACCAGTCTCATGCGAAGACAATCGGAAAAGCAGGTTCTCGATAAAACGGGAGGCCTACGGCCGCTTCATTGACCTAATGCGCCTCAGGCTCTCATAGGCAAGCGCCATTAAGCCGATAACGGTCATGATGGATGAAAGCGACTCAAGTGATGTCTGCTTGAACCGTATAACGCTGCTCTTTTTCTCGGGGTATATGAGCATGAAAGACGGCGTCGAAAGGTATATCTTCTCGCCATTGTCTGACACCCACGACGGATTGTAGGTTATTTTTATGATGTGCGGCTTTCCGGGGCACGTGGTCTCAAAGCGTATCTCCTCATCCATGACTTTTTCCCTGATAACGCATGCGTTATTGAGGGGGTTTCGGGGAGGCGATGTCTCGTTTTCTATTTTCTCAGTGCCTGCAACAGCCGTGTCTTCGAATATGATTGGCACGTCCAAGTCAGAGAAGCGGAACCAGTTATACGATGTTTTTTTCCAGCCTTTCTTTGGTGCAATTGCCGGATAGTACTCCGGAACCGTCACGTAACCTGTGGGCTCTATGCTGAAAATCTCGTAAGATTCTGTTTTGTTCAAAAGCTTCAGCTGGGCTTCTGCCGCTTCCCGTGCCTTCTTGCTCGTGACTATATACTGGCCAACGTTGAATAGCCTCAGGTGCTTTATCCCCCTGTCAAGATTGAATGACGTGCATGGGAACATCCTCCAAAACGGGCATGACTGCTGGTCGGAGATTTCCGACTGGATGTAAAAGACGAACGGCGAGGATAGCGACGACTGCATGAACAGCCCCTCGAGTGTCGACCTCCCTGAAAATAACGGCAGGGATTCAAAAGCGCGCACGCTTCCGGCTTTGTCATGGAAATCCGAATGCTCGTAGACCACTCTTGGCATCGACGCGTCCCCTTTCAGGAACTCGTTGATTCCCTTAAACTCGTTCCAAAGGGACTTTCCCTCAAAGCCGCTGTAGTTCCACTTTATCCAGCCGGGGATATAGGACGCGTTGGAGAAAGTGAAAGCCAGTATCGAAACTGCAACCACTCCGGCAAAAACCTGCCTATTTTTTTTAATCCCTGAAAAAACAGAGGCGGCAAGCAGCGAAAACATCACTTGGAAGAACGGTATAAACCTTATGTTTACTATCCCCATTTTCTCGGCAAATATGACTAGCAGCAGGGCGGTAGCTGACAGGGAAAGGAGGAATGTCGTCCTCTTGTCTCCCCTTCCGGCAAATGCAGCAACGCAGGAAAGGAGGAACACCGGCTGCAGTATAGATGGCAAAAGGGTCTTGAGTTCTATTGCCCAGTCCTCGCCGTATGGCGTCGTGTACCCCAGAGATGAGAGGAGCGGGAGGAACCAGAACGCCGAAAGCAGGAACGCGATAACGTACGTCTGGAAAAGATACTCAAGGGTCTTCCTTTCCCTGAAAAGAGCCAGAAGGGCAAGGCTTGAGAAGAACGCCCATATTGTCGTTACCGCATGCGTCAAAATAACCAGCGAAAAAAGAGTGCCTGTTACCATGTAGTGCTTCCTGGAATATATCAAACCGAGGAATAAAATCGACACTGCCACTGATATCCCGTAGGCAAACTCGCCTGCAAGCGTGCTGGGTATGGTGCCGCCCCACATGGAGTTTGCAGTCATGAAGAGGAACGGCAGCGTGAAAACGGCAGCAATTGCGGGTGCGGGAAAATCGTACTTCAGAAAACGCATGAACGCGTATGCCGCAACCGGCAGAAGGAATATGCCCAGAACGGTGACGAGCTTGAACGCTACCTGAAATCCCGTGAACAACGACAAGAGGTGCATAAGCATGTACGAAAGCGGGAAATAAAACCTGAATATTGGGAAACCGGCAAACCACCCTTGCGCCCATCCTGTTGCCCTGCCTTCCGGTATCAAATGCTCACTCATAAAAAGAGCCGGGTAATAATGGGATGCCGTGTCCCCGCCGGCAGTTATGGTCTTTGAAAGCATCAGCGAGGGCTTGAAGAAGTAGAGAAGGAAAAGGGAAATAACTAGCAGAATGCCAACATCAACAATGCGTTCCCTGTCGAACACGTAAAATATTCAGCTAAGTAGCTTAAATCTCACTTTCTTTCAGGCTCCTCATAAACCCATCCGATGTCAGCGTGCTCATACTTTGCAAGCTCGCCTTCAGAGAAGAAAATCGGTATTTCCCGTTGTGCCGACTCCGGAGAATCAGAACCGTGGATTAAATTCAATCCCTTGGAGCCGCCAAAATCCCCGCGTATCGTCCCTGGCTCTGCGTTGAATCCGAACGTAGCTCCGAGTAGTTTTCTTGACACGCTAACGGCCTGGTTGCCTTCTATTGCCATGACCACGACAGGCGATGAAGTAATAAACTTCACTAAGGTGTCATAAAATGGCTTTCCCTTATGTATTGAATACAAGTCTTCGGCCTGCTTGTGTGACATCCTTATCATTTTTAGCCCGACAATGCGCAAGCCCTTGTCCTCAAAGCGCTGGATTATCCTCCCTGCCAAACGGCGCTGCACGCCATCAGGCTTTACCATCACGAACGTGCGCTCCATACAAAACACCAACTACTCGGCATATATCTCTATTGAGGAGTTTTCATTGAACTCTGAGCAATATCGTGTCCCAAACTTTATTTCAGAGCAACCCTTCTTTTTGGGCATTATCTTGTACTCGTAAAGGCATGGATCACCTATTGAAAGGCCCTTACTTTTAATCGGCGAAACGCCGACCTTTTCAATGTCAATCATGTCATCATCGTAGATGGGGCCGAAGGATGCTCTAGCTAACTCACCGTAGAACTTCCCTTCAACATTGATCGAAAATGACTCTCCGACCGTTGCTTTCCTGAATTGGCTCATTTAACGACCTGTTTTTTGGTTATCCATTTGACCTTCTTGGGGCTCCTTCCGAGATTGTGGTTTCTCTCGCACTTTGTCGAGCAAAAATACATCACCTTCCCGTCAGACTTGACGACCATCGTAGTGCGAGTCGTCACGGTGGGCTGGCTGCAAAATGAGCAGTTCATAACTCACCTGAAAGTCCCGGAGCTTTCCATTTCTGTCTCGCGCAGCATCAGCGTGTCGCCGACGCGGACTGGCCCCACGACATTGCGTTGTATTACCTTGCCTTTGTCACGGCCGTCCAAAATCTTGCAGCGGACACTCACAACTCCCTTGACTCCGCTCCTGCCCATCACTTCCATCACTTTTCCAGGAACTGCTTCTTCCGCCATAATTCACCTTACTTGCCTTTCAGCGAGTGGACCTGGGACTTGATATTTTCTATAAGTGACTTTGAATCCCCTTCTTTCGCTATGGCTATTGCAGCCGACGGAACGTCTATCCCGCACGCCTTGCCAAGCTGGTCCTTGCTTTTCGTGTAGCAATATGGTATGTGCTTCTCTTCGCAAAGAGGCGAAAGGTGCATGACAACCTCTGGCGGTGTCACGTC
>JACRMZ010000084.1 GCA_016219455.1 Candidatus Aenigmatarchaeota archaeon | reverse complement strand
GGGGGTTTTTGTGGAGCAGATTGCGAAAAAAATAATAGACATCATCGGAAGCAAGTCTGAGATAAACGTTGAAAGCGGTTACGTTGATTATTCTGTTCCTCTCAAGCTTGTGGCAGACATCTCCGAGGCAAAAAGTGCCATAGCGTTCAATCCGCAAACGCGCTTGGAAGAAGGCCTTATGCAGACGGTAAACTGGTACAGAAAGCTCCTTTAATCACCTTTTAAACGTTGCAAAAAAATAACTGGCATGAAAGACCGGCCAGAGAGCATTGCGCTCAAAACAATCGTGAAGGGTGCCGGAATATCGCTTTTTGGCGGCTTTTTCGGAAGGGCATTGGGGTATCTTGCCAGGGTAATAATGGCCCGCTATCTGGGGCCAGGCGAATACGGCCTCTTTTCCCTTGCAGTTTCTGTGTTCGGAGTCATTGCCGTGTTTGTGATGATTGGCCTTCCAGTAGGCATTGTGCGGTTCATATCAGAAGCGCGCGAGGACAAGGAAAGCGCGCGCTTGATAGTCAAAACTTCGGTAATAACGGTTCTTTCCATTTCCATCATAGCCACCATACTTCTTTTCCATTTTTCTGATTTTATCTTCCTCAAATTTTTTGGGACACAAAGGGTCACGCCGCTCTTCCACATCCTCCTTCTTTCGCTTCCGTTTTCGGCATTTGCAATCATACTTGAGTCTGTCGCAGTGGCATACCAGAAAATCAGCTATAGGATGTATGGGATATGATGTCATCGCAGCAGTTCTCGGATACTCTATTGGAATCGTGTCTTCGGCATTTGTTGCTCTCTATTTTGTCCACAGAAAGCTTCTAAGCCTTTCAGGCAAATGGTCCTTTGACAAAAAAATAGCCGCCAGCATCCTGTCTTATTCGTGGCCACTTGCCCTCTCAGCGTTCCTTTTGTCAGTTGTGATACAGCTAGATACTATAATGCTCGGGCATTTCCTCAGCGAGAGGGATGTCGGCCTTTACAACGCCGCATTGCCGACTGCCCAGATAGTCATAATGGTTCCTGCTGCCTTGGGCTCCCTTCTTCTGTCAACGATGACTGCGCTTTACACCTCAGGAAAGAAAAAGGAGACAGAGTCCATATACAAATCTGTGACAAAGTGGCTTTTTGCGTTCACAGTTCCGATAACGCTTCTCTTGGTAATGTTCTCCCGCGAAATCATGCTTGTGTTCTTCGGCATAGACTATATTGACGGTTCTTTGCCTTTAAGGATTCTTGCCGTTGGGATAATGGTAAGCGGCGTCTTCTATCCGTCCAATGACATAATAAACATGCTGAAAAAAACGAAGACGCAGCTTTACGCCGCAGCGTCTTCCCTTGCAATAACAGTTGCGCTGAATTACATTCTGATACCGAAATTCGGGCTTTCCGGCGCTGCAGCGGCCACATCGTTTTCGCTGATTTTCCTGTCTCTTTTCCTGCTGTTCTTTTCACACAGGTATTCGGGATTGAATCCATTCGTAAAAAGCATAGCAAAGCCCTTTGTCGCCTGCGCAATTCCGGCTATGGCAATTTATTTGGCCAAGGGCCGTGTTGCAGGAGCGCTTTCATTGCCGTTGATGGTACCGTTTTTAATCGCCTATTTCTTGTCGCTGAAAGCGATGCATTTCTTCTCGGCAGAGGACAGGATGATTTTCGACGCTGTAAAAAGAAAGCTTTCGGGTGGCTAAAATGAACCCCGCCGTTTCCGTGGTAATCGTAAATTATAATGGCAAGGCGTGGCTGAAAAAATGCCTCGGTTCCATTACAAACCAGGACTATCCAAAAGAGAAGTTTGAAATCATAGTCGTTGACAACCAGTCCAAAGACGATTCTATCGGATTCCTTAAGGGCAACTTTCCCTCAGTAAAAATAGTGGAGTCGGGAGGAAATCTTGGCTATGCCGGCGGCGGTAACGTCGGTTACTCAGAGGCCAAAGGCGATTATGTCGCGCTGATGGCCAACGACATGATTTTCAAAGCAGATTGGCTGCGGACAACGGTTGATTTTATGGAAAAGAACGAACGGACAGCAGTCGCTTCCGGCGTCCTCATAACAGGAGAGGACTTTTCCGGGAGGCGTGATGCAGTCAACCTCTCGCCGGTTTTTACCGGCAGGGAGGACGCAAGGGAAATCACAGAGTCCATAATGCCATGGGGCGGGGCGTGCATCATCAGAAAGAAATTGTTTGACCTTCCGTTTGATTCTGAGCATTTCTGCTATTGTGAGGATGCGTATCTGGGATTGAATTCATGGCTGCGCGGCTACGATGTAAAGGTGCTCAAAGACGCCCCGGCGCTGCACATGGGCTCAGTTACAATAGGCTTCATGAGCCCGATGCAGGTATATTGGAACGAAAGGAACCGGTTGACAAACGCCCTCGTTTTTTTGAAGCCGCTAACGCTGATCCTTCTCTCCCCACTGTATATTTTTGATGTCTTTCTCAAGACGCTCTATTTCACTGCCAGGCTGAAACCGGAACTGCTTGCGACGATGTATTCGGCAGTTCTTTGGAATTTTTACCACATAATTAAAGTTCTCGGCAAAAGGAAGAGGATACAGGAAGGCCGTGTAGCAAAAGACACAATCATCCTCTCAAAGCTCTGCACTGAAATGTACGGAAACAATTCGCTGCTCAAGCGCTCCCTAAACCTCGTTTTTTCGGCATATTACCGTCTGATAAAGGGCATTTTGGCGGCGCTGGGTGTATAAAATGAGAATCCTAGTTACCGGCAATGGCATCCTTGGAAAGTCGCTGATGAGGACGGTCCCAAAGGGAATAGCAGTTTTCAATTCTGTGAGGTTGGCGCCGAAAAGAGGCGAGATAAAGATCGATATACTCAACGCGAAAGAAGTTTCAAAGGCCCTGTCATCCATAAGGCCGGACGCCATAATACATACGGCAGCGTTGACAGACCTTGAGTACTGCGAGGTTCACAAGGCCCAAGCACAGCTGACAAACGCCTTTGCAGTAAAAAACATCTCACGGCTTTCAGGCGGCGCAAGGCTCGTTTACATTTCCACAGACTCGATTTTTGACGGAAAGCGCGGCTGGTATTCAGAGAAGGACAAAACAAACCCAATAAACGTTTACAGCAAAACGAAACTCTTGGGTGAAAGGCATGCTGACTTGGCAATACGCACCAATTTTTTCGGATTTGCAGAAAAAAGGTTGACGTTCCCGGTGAGGATGCTGATGTCAATGAAAGCGGGCAAGTGCGTCAGCGCGGCAGAAGACCAGATAACCACGCCAATTTATGCCGACCTTCTTTCCGAGGCCATCTACAAGTTCGTCCTGTCTGGCAAAGAAGGAGTCTACCATTTTGGCGCATCTAAGCCGGTAAGCACATTTTCATTTGCAAAAAAAATCGCCAGGAAGTTTTCTCTTGATTCATCACTGGTGGAAAGGGCTTCTTTGGATGATATAGCAAAGACGCTGGGGCTGAAGGCAAAACGCCCCAAAAACACTTCCCTCAACCCCCGCAAGGCATCAATTATCG
Source organism: Candidatus Aenigmatarchaeota archaeon (assembly GCA_016219455.1). Classification (GTDB taxonomy): domain Archaea; phylum Aenigmatarchaeota; class Aenigmatarchaeia; order PWEA01; family JACRMZ01; genus JACRMZ01. The sequence goes on along the minus strand of JACRMZ010000084.1, from coordinate 4,491 downwards.
CAAAGCCGCCGTCGATAAGGCGCTCGCTGGAAACGTTTAAATCAATGCTCAAAAAGTAGTGTGTTATGTTCTCGCTTAAGGGCAAAAGAATATTCGTTGTATCGCCGCATCCAGATGACGAGGTCATTGGCTGCGGCGGGTTGCTGTCAAAGGCAAAGCGCGACGGCGCCAATGTATTTGTTCTTTATATGTGCGTTGGGAGCACGAGGCAGCTTGTTACAGGCAGTACTAACCCCGACACCAGAATCAAGGAGGCAAAAAACGTGGCAAAGTTCTGCGGCTTTGATTATACTTTCGTCTATGTTGGTGAGCAGTTCCTCAGGCTGGATATGGTGCCGCAAAAAGAGCTTATAGACCATATTGAAGACAAGATTTCTGAATTCAACCCTGACATAGTCTGCATCCCCTCAGGAAACAGCTACGACCAGGACCATAGGGTTGTTTTCACGGCTTGTATCACAGCATTGCGTCCCGTGCCTGCCAGCGTTAGGAAAATGCCTTCCATTGTTCTGGAGTATGAGGAGCCATATTCCTGGTCTGTGGGCCAATCGGAAAAGCCGAATTTCTACATAGAACTAACAGAAAAGGACGCCAGGAACAAGGTGAAAGCGATGTCGCTTCATGCAACACAGCACAGAAAAGACCCGTTCCCGAGAAGCGGCGAAAACCTGATACGGTGGCTTCAAATAAGGGGAAAGGAGATTGGCTCTTTCTACGCCGAGGCGTTCAAATGCCACAGAATGGCGGTACGATGAACGTCGCATTCTGCACCTACAGGAAATGGGCATATGACATCGCCGCCGAACTGGCAAGGCATAGAGGGAAATGGGGGCTAACCAAAGCCGTTGGCGCCATTGGCGAAGAGGCGCCTATCGAGACCCTTGCTCCAACAGGGAAGAAGATAGATCCCAAAGAGTTGGAAATCCTTTTTAAAGACGGTTTTTTTGGCGATATCGACGTTCTGCTGATGTACGGCTGGTCATGGATATTGCCAAAGGAAATGGTGAAAGAAAAAGTGTGCCTGGCGCTCCATCCGTCGCCTCTTCCAAAGTACCGCGGCGGCTCGCCGATACAGAACCAGATAATTAATGGCGAGAGAAAAAGTGCCGTGAGCATATTCCGCATGACAGACAAGCTCGATGCCGGCCTGCTTTTCGCTCAGGAAGAGATATCGTTTGAAGGCCACCTAAATGAGATACTGGGAAGGATGACTTCCGTTGGAACAAGATTGTCCCTTGAAATTCTCGATAAGATAGCTGAAGGAACCATATCCCCAAAGGAGCAGAAAGGCGAGCCGACAATTGTTAGGAGAAGGAAGCCTGAGCAGAGCGAGCTGACAAAGGAGTTCCTGCATAAAGCCGATTCAACAAAACTTTTCAATTTCTGCCGCGCCCTTGAGGACCCGTATCCAAATCCTTTCGTTGCCGTTGCGGACGGGATTGTAAAAATATCATGGACACGGGTTTCCGCAGTTCCAGACGGAAAGGCAGTAAAGGCAGATGATATTTGTGCGTTAAGGAAGCGGGACTTCCGCGGGGCTGTAAGTGTACTATGCTCTGACAAAAAGTATGTTGTGATTGAAAAGGCGGCCTAGGGTTCGAGGTGCGGTTCTGGGAACGGAACGAGGAATCTTCCGCGTTTGGCAAACTCCCACTCTTTTTCCATTATCTCCTTTTTGTATGTCCATGCCAGAAGCACAACGACATCTATCCCCTCCAAATTTCCCGGCGGCTTTATTGGTATGTGCAATCCCGGGACAAAACGACCGAATCTTTCCGGAGAAGCGTCTATGCCAAAATCTATGATATCCTTCCCAGTCCCCCAGTAATTAAGCATGGTGTTTGCGCGCCCTGACATCCCGTAGCCGGCTATGCGTTTCCCGCTGCTTTTCAGTTCCCGCAGTTTTGCAACCATGTTTTTTTTGTGCTCCTTCACGCGACTTGCGAATTTGACGTATCCGTTTATGGAGTCAAGATCGTTTTCATGCTCAAATGCCAAAAGCTCCTTGACGCGCGATTCAATTTCCCTTTCACCGCGGTGGCAAGAGAAAACACGTATGGATCCGCCGTGTATGGGGACTTTTTTGGCATCAAATATCTCAAGGCCGTGTTTTTCCAGAAATGTTTTTAACGCATGGATAGAGTGGTACATCATGTGTTCGTGGTAAATCATGTCGTATTGAAGGCCCAGTATAATGCTTGCGACGTAATGGACCTCAAAGACAAAGACGCCGTTTTTGGCAAGAAGTTTCTTTATCCCCTTTGTTACGCCATCCATGTCATCGATGTGCGCATAAACGTTGTTTCCGGCAATTACGTCAGCCTTCCCATATTCTTTGGCAATCTTTTCTACAAGGCTTTCGGAAAAGAAATCATTCATTATTTCAAGGCCGCGCCCCCTTGCTATCTTTGCGACGTTTTCAGCCGGTTCGATGCCAAGAGCCGTGGCGCCAAGATCTTTGAACGGTTTTAAGAGGACGCCGTCATTGCATCCGAATTCCACCACAAACCCACCCTTTGGGATGAACCTGTTGTAAACTTCTTTTGCGTATGCCGTGAAGTGCTCTGCCAGGGTTTTTGATACGGAAGAAAGGTACCTGTAGTCTTTGAAGAGTATTTCTGCAGGTATGCTTTCCAGGACTTGGACGGATGTGCAGTTTTCGCAGAAAAATACCTCGAGTGGATAGAATTTTTCGTTTCCAAGCTCCTCTTTGGTAGGGAAATGCCCCGCTAGCGGTGTTTTGCCCAAATCGAGGAATAGCGTCAGTTTCCTGCTACCGCAAAGCCTGCAATCAGCTCTTTTTGGCATTATTCCAGTTCCCTTCAAACATATTTAATCCCCTCCAAAGAAACAACGTTTAAATACCTTATATTTCACTATCATCCTGTGGTAAGCATGTTCAACAAATTGCTTGACGGCAAAAACATTCTAGTCACCGGTGGCACCGGCAGCTTTGGCCATCAGATAATAGACGAGCTCCTTAAGCATTCTCCAAATGAAATTATCATCTTCAGCCGTGACGAGGACAAGCAATACAGGATGAAGCTTGACTATGGCCACAATTCCCATGTAAAATTCATGATAGGCGATGTTAGGGATAGGCAACGCATCCAAAAAGCGTGCAGGGGCATCGACTTGATTTTCCATGCAGCCGCGTTGAAGCAGGTCCCAAGCAACGAGGACCACCCGCTTGAAGCGGTAAAAACGAACATAGAAGGGGCGTATAATGTGACGCAGGCCGCCATTGACATGGGAGTCAAGAAAGTCGTTGCCGTGAGCACCGACAAAGCCGTTAAGCCTGTAAACGTCATGGGGATGACCAAAGCGATACAGGAAAGGATCATGCTGAGTGAAAACAGCAACAAGCACGACACGCAGTTCGTTTGCGTCCGCTACGGCAATGTTGTTGGCAGCAGGGGAAGCGTCGTCCCGCTGTTCAAGAAGAAGATTGACGAAGGCAAGCCGCTGCCGATAACAGACAAGAGGATGACAAGATACCTTCTCACACTCCCCGAATCCATAGATTTGGTATTCACAGCAGCCGAGCAGGGCATGCCAGGGGACCTTTTCGTCAAGAAGATGCCCGCGTCGACTGTCGTCGATTTGGCCAAAGTAATGGGATATGAGCTCGGCGGCAGGAAAGACTACCCGATAGAATTCACGGGAATACGGCCTGGGGAAAAGATACATGAAGTTCTTGTTTCAGAGGAGGAGCTGATCCGCACCAAGGACATAGGCAATTATTATGTCGTTGTCCCGTATTGGCGTGCTTCGGAAATCTCCCAGCCGCCGCGGGAACATGAGTACACTTCTGAGAATACGGAACGCCTTGACCATGAAGGCATAGCAAACGTCCTGAAGAAAGCCGGCTGGATAAAGTAGCCTATTTATTCTCCTAGCTGCACTTTTGTTTTCGGCGATTCAAAAAACCTTCCTTTCAAAAACGGGTGCTTTGATGCAGTCATCTCTTCCGAGGTCATAGAGCATGTCGACAAGCCAGAAGAATACGCAAAAGAAGTCTCCCGTGTCCTTGGGGAAAACGGGCAGTTCGTCCTCACAACGCCAAACAGGGACATAGGAAGGCCGTTCATAGGGCGCGTTCCGGCAATATCGCTTATCTGGGTCCTTGCAAAAATCACAGGGAACAAAAAATTCGTTTACCCCTACGGTCACTACTACGGGGGATTTTCTCCACAGTCCCTGAAGGAGACGCTCGAAAAAGCCGGCCTGTGCGCCAAAAAAACGGAATATTGCGGTTTCTGGCTAACCAAGATCTTTGATGACATTCTCTACATACTTGCAGTATACACGGGAAAAACAAAGGAATCCTCATGGACTGAAAAACCGTCCGTTGCCATAAAGCTGGTTTCGCTGGCGCTATTGGCACTTGTGCCGCTGATGGTTGTTATCATGGTCATTGACGGGATTTTCCTGTCTATGGGAATAGAAGGCTATCTGATTGCGATGCAAGCCGAAAAGCAGGATTTAAGC
>JACRMZ010000056.1:4023-8771 GCA_016219455.1 Candidatus Aenigmatarchaeota archaeon | reverse complement strand
CAAAAAAGCGGGGGATGAAATTCGACAAGATGCTATCTCCAGGGGAGCCGATGTAATAGTAAATGCAGAATATTCACATTCAAGTTGCGGCACAGAAGCCAATACATATGCAAGTGTCCTTGTGAAAGGCATCGCATTAAAAGACAAGGAGGGATAAAATGGAAATTACAGATGAGAGGAAAACAATGATAGAGAAAAGAAGGTCAGATGCCAATGAAAAGGGCATAACGGAAAAAATAAAGTACGTTACCAATGTCTTGGGAAAAAGCGGTTACGATGATGATAGGAACGGTGTGAAGTCTGTTGAGTCCAACGGAGTCATTTTTGAGCATATCGATGTAACAGGCCCCGTGCGCGGATATTACAACCGTTTCAAGGCCATTGTTGACGGAAGCGTTGTTTACAATGACCGGGTAGGGAAGAATAACGGCGACGGTACCCGCAGTTGGATGGAACCGAGTTATTTCGAGGCGTATATCCCATCAGCAAAATGGGAGAATGTGTTAAGTGCGTTGGTTGATAGGGCCCTTGAAATCGAGGATGAAAAGGCAATAAACGCTGCAAGGAAGGAGCTTGACACAATGCGTTTGCAAAATTCGTTCATGAAAAGCAACTTCGGAGCTTGACACGTATGAACCAGGAAAAGAAAGAAATCGAGATACTCAATATTTCCTTCAAAGAGTATTGTGACAACATCTCCAAAAAGGACCCTTCTTGCTACGAGTTGATTGGGGTTTTCGGGTCTGCACAGGGAAATTCGTATTCCGACGAAGATTTCAAAGGCCTTGTGGAAAGGGCTGAGAAAAGCCTACGCGGCAGTGCCTCAGAAAGGGGTGTTGATGTCATAGTAAATGCCGAATATTCCCATTCAGGCTGCGGGAGCCAATATTCCGGTTACACCGCAGTTCTGGTAAATGGAATAGCTCTGAAGGACAAGGAGGGCTAAAATGGAAAACAAAATAGAGGAATACAGCATAGCGCAATTGGCCGATTATTACGGGACAGACAAGGAGAACGATATTATAGGCAAGACGATAAAGGTCGGCGGAAAGGTGAAGGTGATAAGGGAATGCGTAAGGACTCGGTTATCGACATGCACAAACACTATAAAGAGTTTCCTTATTTCAGACAAAGAAGGGCGTCACATTATAGCAAATGCAGAATTTAATGAGAGCACCAGCGATGGATACATCGGCCACGTGCTTCAGACTAATGATGGCGATGAAGTAGTGGTATCCATGGAATACAGGGGGTTCATGGCAGGTCACATAACAGATTTCAATAACAAAACGCTCAAGAGTGTGTTAAAGGGTGAAGTATGAGAAATTCTGATGGCAAGGACGAGTATACAATATCGCAATTGGCGGAGTGGCTGGGGACGCAGAAAGAAGCCGTGCTCATAGGGACTGACATATGCGTCCGCGGTTCTGTTTATTCCATAAAAGATGCCGTAGAAACAAAATTCTACGGGAGTTCTCCATTTGTATCGACGCTAAAAAGCTTCCTGCTGTCTGATGATGAGGGTGGCCAGATAATTGCCAATTGCAGTTTACCTGACCTCCAGTACAAAGACAAGGGAGTGATACTTCATACGGAAGAAGAGGACGAAGTTTGCGTTTCCGGGATATACGAAGGCAACTTATCTATAAGTGCCAGAGCGTTTGAGAACACGTCTCTTCTCGAGAGAATGAAGCTGGAAACATAGGTTATTATGCCAGATTTGAAATCAATGAAAGACGTCATCTGCAGCTCCGCGCAGCCGGGGATGAATTAGTTAGAGATTTCCTAAAAAAGATGCACGGTGATGAGGATGGAAGACGGATTGAATGAAAAACGTGGGAAGATTTGAGGTGCGTATGAGATCCAAAGAGTTCCTCCCAGTGTATTCTGAAAATCTTGGCTCTGTTGAAAGCATAGCAGCCAGCAGGAAGAAAATGAAGAGGTGGATATCCAGGGTTTACAATGCTGATAAAGTAGAGATACTTGCGGAGCCGGAAACGATATATGCCAGCGGTTCTGTATGCCGGATAAAGGCAAAAGTGAACGGAAAAATGAAAAATGTTTATCTCAAGAACGACTGGTCCTCCAATGGATTGGAAGCATACGCTCTTGCGTTTTACAACCTTGTGTCAGACGACACGATATCATACACGGCGTTCAACGCCGGAAAAATCTTGTTTCTAGAGGAGGTCCACGGGAAGGAGGCGGTAGATGATTGCTCAGACAAGAATATGTCCAAAAGCTTCGGAAAGGCAGAAGAATACGCAGACTTTCTCGGTCTTGCTGACAGGAAAGAAAATAACGTCCTTGTACATGGGAAAAACGTTGCCAACATCGATTTTGGCACGCCGTTCTACAATGATGACGAGTTTAGTTACAATTCGATTTATAGAAAAATTTATTATCATGGTTATGGTGTTAAGAAAGCGGCTAAAGTGGGGAGGGATGTGGCAAAAGCCGCCATAAAGAAAAAGTTGAAAGAGAACTATAAAAAGTTCCGCCATATACTCAACGAAATGAAAGGAATGGAAAAAGACGCGTGGGAAAATAATTTTATCGAGAGGGAAATCCTTCCCAGCACGTTTATGAAACGGCAACTCAGGAAGTACTTGGAAAATTGACTTATTCCGATGGGGATTCACGGCCTTTTTCCATGAAAAGATAGTTTTCTATATGTGTGTTGTTGGAGTTCTTGAAAAATATGCTGCGTTCTTTTGCGGCCAAAAGTTTAAAGTATGGGCTAAAAAGCTTTTTCAGTTCTTCCATTGAAGAATAGTACAATTTAGCTCCGGTTAAACCAGTACGGTATTTGCCTCCGCCCCATTCCGGGCTTTTTTCATTGAAGCATAGTGAAATGTATTTTCCACCGGTATTGAGAAGGTTTGCCACGTTTTTGACATATTCTCCCCTAAATTCAGGAAGTATGAAATGAAGAAGACCCCATTCCAGGATAAAGTCAAATTTTTCATTAATGCCATGCAAATCAGTAATGATATTCATCGATATGAATTTGCATTTGATGCCATGTTCCAAAGAGCGCTTTTTGGCGTGTTTAATGGCATTTTCTGAGATGTCAATGCCAGTGACATCAAACCCTTGCGCCGCTAAGAAAATTGAGTAATTGCCATTGCCGCATCCGATGTCAAGAGTTTTGCAGGGTTTGAGAGTCTGTGTTTCTATGAGCTGTACAAGTTCCTCTGGGGGTTCTGTGGTGTTCCATGGAGCGGCTTCAGGATTTTCATATACCCGCTCAAAAATATGTTTGTTTCCCATCATAATTGATTATTGTTAGGGCATTTTAAATTATTGTGTAGGCGATTCGTAGCTGCCTTTGCCTGCGTCGTTTTTGAAGTTCCGCTCGTCCCAGCTGAGCACGTATTTCTTGTCCCGGTATTTCCAGCCGGTTTCAGTGACTTTCAGGGATTCGAAATAGGTGTCGAACATGACTGCCAGCCTCTTGGACATTGTCCCCCGGGATGCAAGTGAACGGAGCGCCGCTTTGCCCTGAGGAGAGTGGGGAGTCGAGCCTGGATGGAATGTAAGCGAGCCTTCCTGAATGAAGCCCTTCCTTGCGCCGTAGCTTGAGTTGCAGAAGAACATGCATTCGTCCGAGTCGACATTGAAGTGCGCATACGGGGCCGGCACTTCCTTGGGGTGCCACCCTTCCATCTGAGGGACAAACGAACAGAGGGAGAAACCGTTGTTTGGGACGTTTCCAGTCTGGAATGTCTGGTGGACAGGTGGTGCAGTGTGAATCTCTCTCGCTATTCCATGGTGGTTAAGGATATCAAATCCGAACGGGTAAAGCGCCCCTTCCCATCCCACAACATCAAACGGATGGTGGCCCATAACCGTCTTTGTGACTTTTCCTGAATTATGCTTGACATAAACTGTAAATTTACCGCGTTTGTCTATGGGTTCATGCAGCACTGGCGATTCGATCTCCGTTTCCACAATAGGCGCGCTCATGTGGGCCTGGCCGCCCTTGTTGATGTAATGAGGCGGGAACACAATAGGCCATTTTGATTCTACTATCAGGAACCACGCTTTCTTTGACTTAAGCTTTATGTTGTACGTTGTGCCTTTTGGAATTACAAGATAAAGGTTCTTTTTGAATTCAATGTTTCCGTATTCAGTCCTAAGGACACCATCGCCTTCCTGGACAAAATATATTTCATGCCGTTCCCCATTGCGGAAGAACTCGTCGTCTTTCATGCTTTTTACTGGTTTGCATATGCTGGATATCGTGCTTGAGCCGAAGATAATCGGTTTCCGCCCGCGGAGCGGGTCGCCCTCGTAGGGCATATCGCCTGTTTGTATAAGGAACGGCTGGAGTATTTCGGCTTCCTTTGGCGCGTTCAGGGGAAAAGAAAAGTCCGCTTTTTTTGGCGGCAATACCTGCTCTGTCGGATACGAACGGATGTGAAGCTTCCTTGCCCATGGACCCGAAAAGCCGTAGCTTCCGTGGATTTCTTCAAGCGCTAAAACGCCGTCCTTTCCGTAAAACTCCGTATGCGGAGTGCGTGGAAGCGAACCGCGTTTGAGAACAATTGCCATGGTTGTTAATGCGGCAAAATGAATATAACCTTTGCAAACGCGGAAACAATATATCCTCTGTAAAGTATGTTTTCCAGCATACAAATCCTTTTATATACATGAAACATACAATCTATTGTGCTAGTAAGTGAAGCGCACACAACGAATGGTATGAAATGCCCCTATTGTTATTCCCCAAGCCTGAAAGTTGT
>JACRMZ010000056.1:0-3993 GCA_016219455.1 Candidatus Aenigmatarchaeota archaeon | reverse complement strand
ATCAAGAAGGACGGCAGGCGCGAGGAGTTTGACAGGAAAAAAATCCTCAGTGGTTTCCTGAAAGCGTGCGAAAAGCGGCCGATTCCCCACGAGCGCATAGAGCAGATGGCAGATGAGCTGGAAACTGAGATACGTAACATGGGTGAAGAGGTCCCCACGACAATTGTCGGGGACAAAGTGATGGAGAAACTGAAGGCACTTGACAAAATCGCTTACGTAAGGTTCGCTTCGGTTTACATGGACTTCAAGAGCATCGAGGCGTTTGAAAAGGCATTGAAAGGATTGAAATAATATTTCCTATGGTTGGGTTAAAATAGTAGGAGAGGTAATAAAACAGGGGGTGTATGGGTGTTTAAAAGCGTCAAGAAAAGAGACGGAAGGATTGTTGAGTTCAACGCAGAAAAAATAGAGAATGACATATGGAAGGCATTCAAAGCCACGGGATACAAGGGGAATAAGAAAGTTTCCAGCGACCTTACGGCAAAGGCAATCTCTTTGATGGAAAAAGATAATGCCAAATTTGACGTTGAGACCATACAGGACTATGTCGAACGGGCTTTAATGGAAGACGGGTATGCGTCCGTTGCAAAGTCATATATTATTTACCGGCAAAAAAGGGCCGAAGTCCGGAAAGAGAAAATGCAGCTTCTGGAAAAGAACGATATCGATGATGTCGACAAGGCGTTTGACCTGAATGCCCTTCGTGTCCTCAAGGCAAGGTATCTCAAGAAAAATCCTGACGGTGCGCTTGCCGAGACGCCGAAGGAGCTTTTCACAAGGATAGCGACGCATGTGGGCCTGCCAGAGCTGCTCTATGACAAGAATATCTTCTCCTTCGGCAAGGAGACGCCGTGGCCATCTGAGGAGTTTGACCCCGTCGCCAATGACGGAAAATACTCTGTTGGCAACTACAAACTGAGCAGATATCATCTTGATGCGTTCAAGCGCCTATATGACAGGCTGAACAAGGACGGGAAGATGCTCCTTCCATGGTCAAAGATACTGGACATACTTGATGAGGGCGGATTTGCCAAATATGGAAAAGCCATAGATGACTTCTTCAACGCCATGGTTTCCAGAAGGTTCATGCCCAATACGCCTGCAATAGCAAACTTCGGCAAACCCCTTGGAATGGGTTCGGCGTGTTTTGTCATGGATGTTGAGGATTCCATGGACAGCATAATGGATACGCTCAAGAACGCCGCGATGGTCTTCAAGTCCGGCGGCGGCGTCGGCTACAACTTCACAAAGTTGAGGCCGGAGGGCGATTTTGTCACGACAACCCACGGGACGTCTTCGGGGCCAGTCACATTCATAAAGCTGTTTGATTCTATGACTGACGTCATCAAGCAGGGCGGGATAAGAAGGGGCGCCAACATGGGAATCTTGAACATCAACCACCCCGACATAGAGAAATTCATAACCGCCAAAGCCGGCAACCAAGCACTGAAGAATTTCAATATTTCCGTTCTTGTAATGCCGGATTTCTGGTCATACTATGAAAGGAACGAGCCGTATCCATTGAGGAACCCCAGGACAAACGAAGTGATGAGGACAGTGAACCCGAGAATGCTGTTTGACCGCATCGTTTACCAAGCCTGGGAGAGCGCAGAGCCTGGCGTCATCTTCTACGACAACGTTAACAAGTACAATCCGCTGTACGAGGCATTGGGGCCGATTGTGACTACAAACCCCTGCGGCGAAGTGCTCCTGTACCCTAATGAGTCATGCAATCTTGGGAGCATAAACGTGTGGGAGTTCTGCAGGGACATTGACGGCGAAGTCCGGATGGACTGGGCTAGCCTGGAGAAAGCAATATGGGTCTCCACAAAGTTCCTTGACAATATAATAGACATCAACAAGTACCCGTTGAAGCAGATAGAGGAGATGACCCTTGCCACGAGGAAAATTGGCCTCGGTGTGATGGGAGTCGGCGACTTGCTATACGAACTCTCGCTTCCATACAACAGCGAAGAGGGAAGGGCATTCATGGAAAAGCTCATGGAGTTCGTGAACTACCACTCCAAGAAGGCGTCCATTCAGCTGGCACGCGAGCGCGGAAGCTTCCCGTACTACGGCAAGAGTTTCTTCGCCAATGGCATGCTGCCGTTCAGCGGATTTGAGAACAAGGATTCCTGGAGCTTTGACTGGGCTTCCGTTGCAAAGGAGATAATGGAGGACGGCCTCAGGAACTGCTACACTACGATAATCGCCCCGACTGGAAGCATATCAATGATAGCTGGTTGCTCCTCAGGGATGGAACCTGTGTATTCGCTGGTCTTTGAAAAGAACGTCAAGGTGGGCTCTTTCTACTACACGGACCCCGTGTTTGAGAAGCGCATGGCTGAAGAGGGCCTTCTTGACGAGGAGCTGATGAAGGACATAAGGAGGAATGGCGGAAGCATAAACGGCCTGAATTATGTCCCTGGAAGCATAAAGAAAGTCTTCGTCACTGCGATGGACATAACGCCTGAAAACCATATCCGTGCGCTTGCGTCCTTCCAGAAATGGGTAGATTCGTCAATATCAAAGACCAATAATTTCCCGGCGACTGCAACGGTGGAGGATATGCGTGCGAGCTATCTTCTTGCATACAAGCTGGGATGCAAGGATGTGACTGTCTACAGGGACAAGTCCATAAAGGACCAGGTCCTTGTCGCAAGCAAGGAGGAACCCGATGAGGCGCCGAAGAAGGCTTCAACGGAGATTGCCGTTGCCGCGTACCAGTCACGGCCAATGGTAACGTACCAGACGGCCAAAGCCACGAGCCAGATGCATGCAGACCACAAAAAAGCGATGCCTAGTTTCGGGCAGAAGATAACATCATGCCCGACATGCTCTTCGGACCTTTCTATAGTTGAAGGATGCTCCACATGCAATTCGTGCGGCTGGGGAAACTGCTCGCTCTGAGCTGAATATTTAAAATGGCCGAGGCAAAGAGAAGTCTATGAGGCTCGCTCTTTTTCTTCTCGCAATTATTTTGGTAGCAGGATGTGCCCAACAGAAGGCATCAACTACAACAACGCTTTTTCAAAGCGGCAATGCCCCCCAAGGAAATACGTTAACAGGGCCGTTCAAAGGCGTCTCATTTTCCCCAAAGAGCTTTGGAGCCGAGGACTTTGTCCAGTTCTTTGCTACAGCAAAAGAGACTGGGAACATGGTGACATGGGCAGGCGACTGGAACCAGCTGGGGGACGCGACGTCGGCACCGTATTCCATAGCGCAGCTATCCAGAAGCAACGGCATTGAGCCGCTTGCAATAGCGAGCTATTACAGCCAGGGCGAAGGCAGGATGCTCCGCCAGTTGACAGATGAGGCGAGAAAGAACTATATTGAATATGCGGCAAGGTTCGCAGAAAAATACAAACCGAAGTATCTTGCCTTTGGAATTGAAGTCAACATAATGCGCGAGAAGTCGCCGGAGGACTTCGAAGCCTTTGTTTCATTGTTCCCGGACGTTTATGATGCTGTCAAGGCAAAGTCCCCGGAAACAACGGTGTTCACAATATTCCAGCTTGAGCGTATCAAGGGGATGAAAGGCGGCCTATTCGGGGGAAAGAACGATCCTTCCAAAACCGAGTGGGACATATTGGAGAAGTTCCCAAAAGCGGATTTGGTGGGGTTTACAACATACCCGGGCCTTGTCTACGGAAGCCCCTCCAATCTCAAGGATGATTATTACAGCGAGATAAAATCCCATGTTTCCAAGCCAGTTGCATTCACGGAAATAGGATGGCACAGCGCAGCAAGCCCCTACGGTTGGGAGAGCAGCGAGAGCGAGCAAGCGGATTTCGTCAAGGCGTTCTTCAATCTTACCGGCTCTCTGGACACAAAAATTGCAATCTGGAGCTTTGCCTATGACCCGGACACAAAGGACCCGTTTAAGGGAATCGGCCTGATAACAAAGGACGGGAAAAAGAAGCTTTCCTGGCAGCAATGGCTCAATGGCAGGCTTTGATTGTCAAAGGTGAACATTAAGTTAATATGAATAAG
>JACRMZ010000075.1 GCA_016219455.1 Candidatus Aenigmatarchaeota archaeon | reverse complement strand
GGGGAACCGGGGACAACGGGTCAACAGCGCTGGCGGACGGCTCAAGGGCATCCAAGGGTGATAAGCGAGTCGAAGCCTACGGCACCCTCGACGAGCTAAACTCGTTCCTTGGGCTGTTCCTTGCTATCCACAAAAATGAGACCATAAAAAGAATACAGAAGGAGATTTTCCTTCTCGGTACGGATATCTCCACGCCACTTTCAAAAAAGCAAGTCAGGATAAGAGACAAGCACATAGAAAGGCTGAATGAGGAGATAGAGGAGCTGGAAAAATCCCTACCAAAGCTGAAAAGGTTCATATTGCCAGGCGGGTCAGAGGCCGCTGCACTGCTCCACATAGCGAGGGCAGTAGCAAGGCGTGCAGAGCGCTCCCTGACTGAGCTCCATGAAAGGGGAGAAATAAACCCCAAGGCCTTCGTTTACCTCAATCGCCTCTCGGGTCTTCTTTTCGAGCTTGCCAGAAAGGTGAATATTGAGACTGGAGGCATTGAAGAGGAAGTCAACATCGCCTAGCGGTTTAAATACTATTTCTCACCATAATGCATAGATGGCGAGGATAATCGCGGTTGCTTCTGGTAAGGGCGGCGTCGGAAAGACGACGACAAGCGTAAATTTGAGCACTATTCTTGCTGAAATGGGCTTTAGGGTGGCAGTCGTTGACGGGAACCTCACCACACCGAACCTTGGAATCCATTTCGGGATTCCTTTGTACCCTGTGACAATCCACGATGTCGTCAAGGGCAATGCCGATATTTATGACGCTGTTTACGTCAACAACAACGGATTGAAAATCGTCCCGGGAAGCATATCCGTCGATGATTTGCTGACTGCCCCATATGGCCTTGGAAGTGCGCTTGAAAGCCTTGTAAAAACCAATGACATAATCATCCTTGACTGCGCGGCAGGCCTTGGCAACGAAGCCAAGGAGTCGCTGAAAATCGCCGATGAGCTTATCCTTATAACACAGCCGGATTTCCCTTCTGTTACTGACGCCCTCAGGACAAAAAAAGTAGCCGATGGGTTTGGTGTCAAGACAACTGGCATAGTCATAAACAGGCACGGCTCTGCAGGCAACCTTACTGATGAGGACATAGAGGACCTTTTGGATGCAAAAGTCGTTTCCGTGATTCCGGAAGACCGGCATCTGCAGGACAGCATAGCGTGCAAGCGCCCCCTTGTAAACCACAAGCCAACGTCGCCTGCAAGCAAAGCGTTCCTGGCACTTGCCTCCCATGTGAGCGGTGAGGAGATAGTCCATGAAGAGGAGGGCTTCTTGGATCGTTTGTTTTCGTTTTTCGGCCTGAAGTAGACCCAGTGGTAAAATGAAAATAGCGATGTTTTCCGATACTTATTATCCTCAGAACAACGGGGCAGTCGTCGCAATACAACGATTTTCCAGGGAACTTGTGAAAATGGGGCACGAAGTCCACGTCTTTGCACCCAAGGCCGAAAAGGTTCCGGCAAAGGAATCGGGCATAACAAACCACCTTTTTCCCTCGGTGTCGCTGCATTTTTACCCAGAGTTCAGGACGGCACTCCCAATACCCGCGCTCAAAACATTCCGGGAGATGAGGAAGGACTTTGACATCGTCCACTCACACTCGATGTTTGCCATGGGGATGAGGGGATATTTTGCCGCAAAATTTTTCCGGTTGCCGCTTCTTGGCACGTTCCACACGCTGATACCTGAGTATACAGTTTACCTTTCGCGGAGATTTGAAAGCCAGCTGCGGAAGATAAGCTGGTCTTATTGCCGCTCCTATTACAACCTTTGCGATGCGGTGACAACGCCGACAGACTCGATGGTTTCGCTCCTCAGGGAGCGCGGGTTTTCAAAGCAGATGCACGTGATATCAAACGGCGTCGATTTCAAGAAGTTCGAAGGCGACGGCAACGCGATACGGGAGGAATACGGGATAAAAGGGAAACTTGTGCTTTATCTCGGAAGGCTCAGCCATGAGAAGCGCGTCTCTGACCTGATAAAAGCAAAGGACTATTTTGACGGGACCCTTATGGTATGCGGCTCCGGCCCCATACGGAAAGAGCTGGAGGCGCTTTCCCGCGGCAAAGATATCATATTCACGGGTTTTGTCCCGGAGGAGAAAAAGGCATCGTATTACAGGGCGGCAGATGTTTTCGGTTTCCCGTCAACTGGGGATACACAAGGCATAGTGATACTCGAGTCATTTGCCGCAGGAACCCCTGTTGTCGCGACGCGCTCGCAGGGCGCAGCGGACATGATTGATGACGGGAAGGACGGTTTCATAGCCGAGCCAAGGAACCCGAGGGACATCGGCGAAAAGATCCAGTCAATACTTGCAGACGAGCCGTTGAGGGAAAAAATGTCCTCCCGTGCCCTGGACAAGGCAAAGGAGTTTTCGTGGGAGAAGTGCACAAGGAAGCTTGTCGACGTCTACAAAAGCATCTAGAGCTTCTCTAGTTCCGCTTCAAAAGCGGCGCATGGGTTATCTATTCCACAGTTCTCAAGAACCTGCGGGTTTATTTCCCCAACTATTCCAACACGCTTGCCATTAACTGCTATTGATGCGACACGGCCGGCTATGAATGACGGGTGCTCTGTTTTCTCCAGTTTGAATTCTATCCCAAGTGCTCCCAAAAGGCCGCAAAGCGGGACTGAAATGCTTTCGTACCCTGCGCGCGAGTCGCTGACTACGGCTGCGATGCATTTCCTGTCACTGGCCCCAGTATCGCTTTTTTCAACTGACACAACATCACCTATTTCAAAGAACCTTTGGGGAAAGGGCCGGTGAAGATTGAACGATAATGCCTTGAGAAGTTCAGGCAAAACACGCTTCCTGGCGATGCTTATCCCGCCTTCTTTGGCGTTAAGAATCTCGACGCACTCTTCCGCTGGGATGTTCATTTTTTCGAACTGGTCTTTTTTGTTTGTGAGGACGAATGTCATGATTTCCTGGAACCCGAAGCCGATCATGATTTCTGACGCCTTTCTTGAAAGTTTACGCATATCCAGAACGCTTCCTGTGCAAGGCAGCTTAGGGGTTTCAGGCACGAGATTGTGAAAGCCGTATGCCCTTCCAACATCGTCGGCGATATCAAGCTTGTGAAGGATATCGGAGCGGTATGGCGGTATGAGCACGTTTATTTTGCCATTGGAAACAGATGCCTTGTAAAGCATCCTCTCAAGAAGATTTGCGATTTCTTGCGCCGAAAGCGAAGTTCCGAATATCCCATTCACATAGTCTGCGGTAATTGTTTCGCGCTTCCATTCTGTCAAAGGCGTTATTGCCCGCCCTTCGGGATAAACGACTTCCATCGTTTCGACCCTCCCGCCGCGCTCTTCAAGGGAGCTTGATATGATGCTTAGCAACGTCTCGACAGTCCATCTGTGCGTTCCTGTAACTTCCATGAAAACGTCCCGTGTCTTCTCCGTGACTTCAAATTCCTTGGCGTTGACTATGGGCGGCATTGAAATCACCTTTCCAGCCACATCCTTTATCACAGGTGCCCTGTGCCCAGGCACAAGGCTTGCGTATTCAACTCCCTTAGGATTGTTGAGAAGTATCTCTTCGCCTGTGGATTCTCCAGTACCGCCAAGCGGTAAAAACCGTATTTTCCGTTTGTCCTCTTCGCAGTATTTCAGCGGGAATTTGATGCCGGAAATGTCGTAGATTCCTATGGCCGCTTTCTTCCTCTGCCTACCATAGTTACGGTTTAGCTTGTCGTGTGCGTTCATCGTTTCCTTTATGGCGTCTTGCGTCCACGAAACTCCGCGGACGACGCAGCATGCGATGAAAGGGCGCGAAACTCTCTCGACATGGATTGAGAAGCCCGAGCTTTTGGGCCTTTCCGGCTCGCTGTGCTTTCCGGTGTAAGCGCGTATTGCCCTCGCAAGCCCCTCTGGAGTGAGCATGTCTATGCGTTCTGCAGTTATTTCGACTTTCGCCGTCCCGTTTTCAGTGCCCTCAAGTTCCATCCCCATTTTGAACAGTGCATCTTCAATGTCATCCGTTTGGGACAGTTTTTTCAGCGCCTCGAGTTTTGTTTCAACTACGACCATATCATCTCCTCGCTTCCCTCAGCATCTGTATGTCTGCTTGGGGTCCAAAAACCTGGCGTATGTCAGAAAAGCCGTGTATCAGCATCGCAAGCCGTTCGAGTGCAAGCCCCCATGCTATCACAGGGCACTTTATCCCAAGCGGCAGGAGAGTTTCCGGCCTAAACATGCCTGAGTTCCCCATTTCCACCAATTTCCCCAGCTTTTCATAGTATCCATAGATCTCCATTGAGGGCTCTGTGTATGGGTTGTAAACAGGCTTGAACTTCAGTTTTTTTATCCCGAGTTTTTCATAGAATTCCTTGAATATCCCCATCATATTCCTGAGAGTCAGGTTATCTGCTGCCACGAAGCCTTCTATCTGATGGAATTCAAAAAGATGCGTCTGGTCTATCGCCTCGTTCCTGAACACGCGGTCTATTGAGAAGTATTTGGATGGTATCGGAATCCCGCGCGAGAGGTAACGGAACGTCACAGATGTCGTGTGCGTCCTCATCACGTTTTCCCTGGCTATTTCGGGGTTCCAGTCATATCCCCACCCACGGCTTCCCGTGTCGCCGCCGTTTTTGTGTATCTCCCCGATTTTTCTGCTGTTTTTCAGAAAGCTCTTTGAGAAGGTGCTTCCTTCCGCCGTAGAAACGCTTTGTCATGGAAACGCTGTATTCCTTGAAGTTTGCCTCCTTCCAAAAACCGGTTTTTATCAGCTCTGGCGTGAGGGCCTGCGTTCCGGCTTCAAGCTGCTCGCGGGCCTTTTTGATTACATCATCCTTTATCTCCCGTATCAGGTTCCTCCTCTCAAGCTCCCTAATGACTTTCTGGTCTGCAATTTTACCGTTTTCTATGGACTCAAGGGCCAGCTCTTCCTCTGTCTTCTTGCCCCTGGCATTTTCGCCCAGCTTCGTCACTGATGCAATCCCGTTGCGTATTTCTATCCAGCCGTTTTTCTTGGCGTTGCTTAGCGCAATTGCAACATTCTCAACATTGGAAAGATCCTGCATCGCTGAAGGGAGTTTGGAAAGAATCCTCTTTTCAGGCAACCCCTCTTTAAGGTACTGCCTTCCCTCGTCTGTAAGCTTGTGCATGAAACTAATTTCCCGTTGAAAATTAAATACCCGCGTTATTTGACCCGTTGGCCAAAGCGCCTTTGGAACGCGCTGTAGGGGAGGGGTACCTTTCTTGGGAGACTGTTGGTGTGGCACGTTCCAATTGACAGGAACTGCCATCTGTGCTCCGGGAAACAAAGCAGAGCCGCGAAGTCCCATAGGGGTGGTATGATAACAACCACGTTTTCAGAGACTCTTTTCAGCTCTTGGTAGAACCTGTCAGGGTCATTGACATGCTCCATGGTATGGGAGCAAACGGTGTTCTTGAACTGCTTGTCTTTGAAGGGAAGGCTGTAAATGCTCTCCACAAGGACGAATCTGGGGACATCCCGTTGCACAATGTCTGCGTTTATCCCTCCCCCATCCGTGGGGCCGCATGATATATTGAGGTCCCACGTCCTCTTGTTGAAATAATAGGTTTTCAGTATCCTGTAGTCTATGAGATGAGTTATCGCAATCGCCAGAACAGCCGCAAGGATAAACTCAGTTATCATGGAAAGGAAAAAAAAAAAAAAACGCTATGATATCAGTCATCATACCCACATATATGGAAAGGGGCTTCCTGGAAAAATGCCTGAAATCCATTATTTATCAGGACTATCCAAGGGAAAGTTACGAAGTCATCGTCTCTGATTCCGGGTCAACTGACGGCACACTTGAGATAGCGGATCGCTATGCAGTAAAGGTGGTTGCCTCAGAAAGGAGGGGGATAGCCCACGGAAGGAACGTTGGGGCAAAGGCCGCAAGCGGGGACACGCTGGTTTTCGTTGACGCCGACGTTTTCCTGAGAAGGGACTTCCTTAAGCGCATAGAGCGCAACATTAAAAAAGGATATGCCGGAATAGGGAGCATCGGCGTCCCATACGACGGGGGCTTTTTCCCCAGGGCGGTCTTTAATCTTACATATCTGATTTCACGCATTACGGACATTATCGGGATGCCGGCATATCCTGGCATGGCCGTTGCATATGAAAGGAAGACATTTGAAAAATTGGGGGGCTTCAGGGAGGATTTGGGGATAAGCGAAGATATCGATATGAGCAGGCGCGTTTCAAGGGCCGGCCGTTGCAAAATAGACTCAGAAGCTGTCTGCTACGTTTCCACAAGAAGGCTGCATAAAAACCTTTTTTTCATGACGGTGTTTCATTTATACAACGACATCAGGTATTATTTCACTGGCAAGTCGGCTCCGCGCTACCCGAAAAACGACGAACTTAAAGGATGGAATGACGTGCTGAAATAATTATCCCAATCACGGAGCGAACGCAGCCGCTTGCGCCTTCGCTAGTCCCTTCGGTAGCCTGAAGTGCTGGCGCCCTTGCCAACCAAAGCCGCCATATT
Source organism: Candidatus Aenigmatarchaeota archaeon (assembly GCA_016219455.1). Classification (GTDB taxonomy): domain Archaea; phylum Aenigmatarchaeota; class Aenigmatarchaeia; order PWEA01; family JACRMZ01; genus JACRMZ01. The sequence continues at coordinate 3,328 of JACRMZ010000075.1, read as the reverse complement.
GCTCCATCCCCACAGCCCAAGAGTCCTGAAAAACCCCTGTTGCCTGAACCTTCTGTCTGACAATGTAAGTATCATGCTGCTGTCGTATACGATTCCACGCGAAGGCGGAAGCCTTTTCATCAAATCCGTGTCTTCGCATATGACAGAGCGGTAGCCGCCCACGCTAAAGAACAGTTCCCTCCTGAACGCGCAATTGTTTGCTGCTATCCAGTATTTTCCTGTAATTGAATGCATCAGCTGCGCCGAACGAAAAACCCCCTTAGAAAACGCGTTATACAGGACTCCCCACATCTTTGAATCGGAGTGGTATAAGTCAAGGCCGCCAACAGCGACAACCTTTGGGTTGGAAAAGTGCCTCCGTATGCCCTCAGCGAAACCTTTGCAGGGAACGCAGTCCGCGTCCATGAAGACAAAAATATCGTTTTTTGCTGTCTTTGCGCCAGCGGTTTTTGCCAGTCCTATGCCGTTCTTTGGCTGCTGCAAAACCTGCGCGCCGTATTTCTCGGCTATGCTGACTGTTTTGTCGGCGCTGTTGCTGTCGACAACTATAATTTCATCGTTTCCAGTCATTTGCGGCTTGATGCTCCGAAGAAGCGGCTCAATGTACTTCTCTTCGTTTAGCGTCGGGATTATGAAGCTTAGCATACCAGGCTAATTCGGCAGCAATGTATAAAAAACTTAACAGGCTTTCGCTGGGTTTGCAGCAAATCCATCTACGGCATAATCATTGCAAACGACTATCGGCTTTAGGCCGTGACCTAGGATGAAAGCCAGCCAACAGTGTCCGCAATAGCTTCATTTATGGAGAATTTGGGAGCAAAGCCAAGACGTTTTATTTTTGCCGTTCCAAGAAGCATGTGCGTGACATCTCCGGGCCATCCGCCGCCTCCCCCTGTAAACTTGTAATCGGTTCCATGGAGCCCCATATTTTTGACAACGGCGTCTGCAATTTGCTTTACGGTTATAGTCTCTCGGCTTCCAACGTTTAAAATCTCGAACATTTTATCTGTTCTGTCCGAGCCAAGCAGTGTCGCATCGACGCAATCCTTCACATGCAAATAAGACTTCTCCTGCCTTCCGTCCCCGAGTATTTCAAGGCGGCGGCCGTTTTTTCCCAGCTTGTTGAAGAAATCATAGATTATGCCGTGAGTCAATCTCGGCCCTATTATGTTTGCATATCTGAAGACGATTACCTGCATTTTGAATATGGAAGAAAACGTTTTTGCATACTGCTCTCCGGCTGCTTTTGAAACCCCGTAAAAGCTTATGGGATCGGGTTTAGCAGTTTCCGGAGTGGGGGTCTTGGCCATGCCGTAGACGGCTGAGGTTGACGCGAAAACAAATTTTTTCACGTTGTTCTTTCTGCATGCCTGAAGGATATTGAGGGTCCCAAGAATGTTCGTCCTGCAGTTTTCCAGCGGGCTTTCGGTGCTTTTCCTCACATCCGGGTCGGCTGCAAAGTGGTAACAAACATCGATTCCTTCGAGGGCGCGCATTGCAAGCTTAGCGTCTCCCACATCCCCCTTGATGATCTTTACACCGCGCTGCTTGAGAAGTCCGATATTCCCGGACCCCGCTACAAGGCTGTCTAAGGCAACAACGTCATGGTTTTTTGACAGCTCCTCTGACAAATGGCTTCCTATAAATCCCGCCCCGCCTGTCACAAGCACCCGCATAGTATTACCTTTGCATCGCCGCCTTTAAGAATTATAGCTCCGTGCTAAAAGGCATCGAGAAAATCCCAATGTCGGAATTGGCTGCTAATTTTTTATATTTCCCTCAGACACTGGCAATTGGCAGGGATTTATCTTATGCGCTGTCAATATGTGCGGAAAGCTGCTTTTCACACCCTTCCTCACCTGCGTTGAGAAGCCCCGTTGGTGAAGGTGCGTTTCAATGTCCTGCAGGCTTACATGCTGCGGATGAACTTCCATTATAAGCGAAACGTTGCCTTTCATAGTCTCCTCTGCGCCTTTCAACACATCAAGCTCTGCCCCTTCGACATCTATTTTAATCAGAGTCCTTCCGGTTTGCTGGCCGTCAAGGACCCTGTCAAGGGTGCTGACTAGCACATCTATCTCCTTTGCCCCCTTAATCGGATTTATTGACGACAGTATCTTCATGTTGCTTACGAAGAACTTGGAATGCCCATGGCTTTTCGACAGCGCGATTGGGTGAAGCTTTATTTTAAGGTTGTTTATGAGAGCGTTCTTTTTGAGGAACGTGTAGTTTTCCGGATCAGGTTCTATGGCAATCAGTTGCGCATTGTCCAGCACCTTGGACATTTTTAGCGAAAATATACCTATTCCGGCGCCTATGTCAATGACCGTGTCGTATCCAGGTTTTTCCACCTCCTGATAGGTGCCAGCCATGTATATTTCACCTATGGGAAAAAGGTCGGTTAGTCTGCATGCTGCGCGGTTTTTGTCTGGAAGCGGGATGGTCATCTGTATCCGGTTGAGAAGGGAAAACAGCCGTTTCCCCCTGTTGCTGCATTCAAAATACCCGAACAGCAGGCCGTAGAAAAGGCAAATGGAGCCGAGGAGCGGGCTGCGGTAGAGGTTTTTCATGGTATTTTTTGCCAGTTGCGAATGGTTTTCCATGATTACCTACCATTTTTTGTCAAGCTCTTATAGACAGCTAAAATTGCCCCAGCCGATAGAACGGCCGCAAATATAGCAAACTATATGCAATGCCATCAATAATCCAGCATCGTGAACATCTTGAAGAGGCAACTAACGCTTTCTGCGTTTTGTCATCCCCTTCTCTTTCCGTTTGATTGTAGATTTTTCTATGAGGCTCAGGACATCCGTTACGACCTTCAGCAGCTGCCATCCCCACGCCTTGGCGGAGAACGTTTTTGATGCGGTCTTGAGGCGCATCCTTACGGAGTATTTTGTCCTCCCGCCCTTTTCATGGGTCTTTATGTGGAGGAAAAGGGCGCGGGGCTCGAAAATCTCCCCTATTTTCTGCACGCTGTCCTGGACAATGTCATCCAGTTTCTCCCTGGTGAACTCGTCCATTTTTGCCCTGTTGGTTATCTGAACATAGACGCCGGGCGACTCGGAAGACGCTATCAGCTCTAGCATGTCCTTTTGCGCAACAACGCCAACTGGTTTGCCCAAGTCTTCTATGATTATCGATGACGCGCCGTTTGACCCCATCACTTTCGCAGCCTCGCTTATCGTTTTCCCGCGGCCAATGGAAATTGCCTTCCCGGCAATCGACGACGCATCCATATTTGACAATGTCAGAAAGTTGTCGCTTGATCCCCGTGTCCTGCTTTCCCTTGGCGAAAATGCCCTGAGGAAATCGAAGAAGCTTATTG
>JACRMZ010000087.1 GCA_016219455.1 Candidatus Aenigmatarchaeota archaeon | reverse complement strand
TTTATCGCCGATAAAATCCGAGATTGACAAGGTCAGAAGGGAAGTTTCCCAGCTGGCCAAGAAGCTTGAGCGCCTTGAGCGCACGCCAAGGGACATAGAGAAAATTGGCGATGTGGTAAGCACCGTCTCCGGGTCGCTTGGTGCGCTGGAGGAGAAAGTTTCAGACGCAACAGGATCGCTCGTTTCTTCTGACAGGTTTGACAGGGAAATATACGGGATCAAGAGGATATCTGAGAAGTTCGAAAAGGAGGCAGACAAGGACAGGAAAGGCGTGCGTTCATCAATAGCTTCACTTGAGTCTTCCCTGAGGTCGATGAAGGAAACAGTTTCTTCGTTGGAAGGCACGCTGAAGGACGAAGTCGCGGCTCAGCTTGCCTCAGGAGAAGAGCGCGTTAATGCAATTCTATCGGAAGGGAAGGAAAAGCTTGACGCAGTCGGCTCGCTGAAGGAAGAAATGAAGAGGACAACAGAAAGGATCTCTAGGAACGATGCGCTAATACAGGCAATTGACAAGAAAAGAAACGAGGATGCTTCCAAGGCGGAAAAGCTTATTTCCTCGCTAGTTTCGGACTTCACACAGAAGGAAAGCGAGAAGTCGTCAAAGAAGCTTCATTCAGACCTCAAAGCCGTGATGGAAAGCGATGTTGATGATGGGCTGAAGTCGCTGGAAAAATCAATCGGCGAAATGCGCGACAAGGTCATGGCAGACACAAGGTCACTTGTCCAGAAAGAGGCAGAGCGCCAGCGTAACGATTTGCTGAAGCTTTCAAAGTCAGAGATAGACGAGATGGGCCGCAATGCCCTTGAAAGCATAAGGCAGATGTTCCGCGAGGAGGAGCTGCGCGCGCTCAAATCCCTGGAAGAGGAGGCGTCGGAAAAGACCAACAGGGCGATAAGGGCCAAGCTCGACTTGTTGCGCGAGGAGATAGTCAACGATGTCCGCGTTGCAGTCGCAAAGGAGGACGCCGTAAGGATAAACGATATTTCAAAGATTGCAAAGCGCGACGTAGAGGACGAGATGGACAAAGCTGCCGAGAAGATAAGGCTTTCCGTCCTCAGGGACGTTGAAGACCAGCGGGGAAAATTGGGGAGGGATCTGCTGTCAGAGCTTTCCCGAATAGCTGAGAAGGACATAAATGCCAAGATGGAGCTTTTCCATGAGAAGCAAAGGGGTTCGGTATCCCAGGAGATTGGGAGGATGAAGGACGATGTTCACTCTGGCGTTTTAGAGTCAATGAAGAAGGAGCTAAAAGCAGACCGCGAAAGCCTGGAGCTTGCAGCCAGGAACAGTTTTGATGTTTTCAGGAACGAGACGTATTCTAGGCTGACGCAGGCATCAAACACGATGAAGGATGAGTGGGAAGGATTGAAGAAGAGCTTTGAGAAAGACGCCTCTTCCACCTTAAGGGCGTTTGAGCTTGATTTCCAGAACAGGGCAGCCGATAAGCTTGACAGCATAGTAGACAGGAAGCTCAAATCGGAGTTCATCGGGATAAAGGACGCCGTGACAGCTGACGTCAAGCAGTTTTCAGTTGAAATCCTCAATTCAGGCCTCCAGAAAAACAGCGAAAAATCAAGGGATTTGATTTCCGATGAGGCCAAGAAGATCGAGAGCAAGGTGCGTGCAGAAATAGTTGAGAGAGTAGGCGAATCCGTTTCCCTCCGGCTTGCAAAAATGGAAAAGGACCTTGAGAAATCCTCAGGCGACCACATAGATGCAGCATTGGAAAAACGCCTGCGTTCAGAGCTCAATTCAATGAAGGAAGTCGCGCTTGGGGAATCCCGTGTCTTCGCTTCGGAGCTTGTTGAAGACGGGAAGCGGAAGCTTATGGAAAAGCTCCGGGGAATCGCTGCGGAGGAGATTTCAAAGTCAGAGTCTATTTTGCGTTCGCAGATATCAGACAGGGTAAACGAGGCTATTTCTTCGCGTCTAATCCAGGCGGAGAAGGACCTTGAGAAGTCTGCCGGTTCCAGAGTTGGTGATGTCGAGAGAAGATTATCCTCACTGGAAAACGACATCTGGAAACGCATAGAGCAGGACTTCCGCGAGACGGAAAGGAAGGTCATAGAGCATTACATGAAACAAAAGGACACAGTCTCAGAGTTAAGCGCAGAAATCAGGACGATAAACGAGAGTGTCCTCAAGGCAGTCGATAGCTCGCTGGCAAACGAGTTCTCGCAGATGAAATCCGATATACTCCAGCAGGCCAAGAAGGAAATGGAGGACTCCGCAAGGAAGATAACGATACAGCTTGATGCGGAAATACGGAGGAAGGCATCCGAGGAATCGGAGAGGCTTTCAAAGTCCCTAGCTTCGCTGAAAGCCGGGTATCTTGAATTGGAAGATAAGTTCGGGAAAGTCCACGAGCGCGCCTCGCGCGATGCGGCATTGATAGTTGAAAAAAGGATAGGCGAAGTAGAAAGAAGGACGATTGAGAACATTTCTTCCATAGTCCTTGACATAAACAACGCCCTTGAGAAGAAGATAGACAGCAAGATAAACGAGGGGCTTCCAGGCCTTGGCGAGGAGCTCCGCAACGCCCTGAGGCAAGAGCTGTTTCAGGGCCTCGGTGATGAGAACAAGAAAAGGCTTGATGAAATGGAAGACCAAATAGAGCATCTTGCCAAACGCGGAGCGAGCAAATACGAAGACGAACTCAAGGACATAGAGAAACGGATAAGGGGCGACTTGGAGTCTGCGAGAAAAGAAGGCGCCGACATAAAGGACTCGCTGGAGGAGAGGATAGAGATTGCAAGGAAGGAGGCTTTGAATCTCAGGGACTCAGTAGATAACAGGTTTTCCAATGCCAAGAAAGACCTTGAAGATGTCTTGGGCTCAAGGCTGAAGGAAATTTATGTTGACATGGACAGGAAGATTTCGGACAAGATTGGCAATGAGAAGAAGGAGAAGAACAGGCTGAAGGAGATACTGGACGAGTTTGATGCAGGGAAGTGATTGCTATGGATGAGATTGCCGAGAAGATAAAGGAAAAGATAAGGGAGATGCGCGAAGAGAGGAAGATGATGTTCTCAGAAATGCAGCTAATTGCCACTAGGATCACGGAAACGGAACAGCGTATGAAGCGAATCGAGGAACTTGCCAAGGCGATGGAAACGCTTCGCGATGATGTGGAAAAAAGGACAGTGATTTTGCAGAGGAAAGAAGCAGACAGGATAAAGAAGGAAGTAATTGACGAATTCAAGCCGGCGATGGAAAATACGCTTTCCAGGGAAACAACGCAGTCCTACGCCGAGATGAAGGAAGTCGTTTTGGGTATAGTCCAAGGCGGCCTTGAAAAAAGCAAGGAAAACGTGGAGAAGTATATTGACACAAAGCTTGAGCGCATGAAAGGCATGGTTGAAGAGTCTGCCTCAAAGATGTACAAGCGCTCTCTTGAGGACGAGCTCAACGAAGTCGAGCGCGTGCGCGCCGCTCTGAAGCAGCAGGTTTTCGAGAGCCTGCGTGACGGACTCAAGGAGACTGAGCTTGGGATGAAGAAGGATATTGAAAGGGAAGTTAAGAGGTCGGCACGGGAAGAAGCCGATGAGATAAGGAAGGATAGTTCTGACGCCATTTGAAAAGCAGTGGCTATGGTGAAAACCAACGAGGAGAAGGTAGTTTCCGTTGAAAGGGCAGTCAACACAAAGTTGTCTTATGTTGACGAGATAAAGCTCGAGGAGTTCGTGAAGGCAAAGGAACTGGAAGAAATGAGGATTTCTGTCCGTGATTTTGATTCCCGCGTTTCCAGGGCGATTGATAACATGAGGGCCGAAGTCAAGGACTCTCTGCGGTCAGAAGGCGCTGTTATAAGGAAAGACGCTGAGCGCCTGAGGCTTGATATGGAAAGCGCTATACAGGACAGGGTGCGGTCCATAGGGTCAGAGGTCAAGAAAACAGTTTCAACAATCTACGAAGAGTCGGAAGCTATGGCGATGAATTACCTCAAAGCATCGCTAGAGGCGGAAGTGGACAGGAAAGTCGATGACCGGCTTCGCGTCGCAACGGAAGTGATAACCGAAGAGCTTTACATCAAATCGCGGAAAATCGCCGACGAGCTTTTCCGCGAGAAGGAGCTGGACTTCAAGACAGCGATGGCGTCAGAAATAAACATGGTTCTTCGTGGCGTTGAGGACCGCCTGAGGAAGAACATGGAGACTATGATACTTTCGTTCCGCGACGACCTCCGGAAGGGACTGATGAATGACATCGAGAACGACGTCAGGAAGGTCATAAAGCGCGAGATACGCAACAGCGGAGTGATAGAGATTGTAGGATTAGACAGTGATAAGTGATGGAAACGCTGGATTACGCACTTGTCGTGCTGGGTTCCGTTTTCCTTGTTGCCGGATTCGTTCTGAGGGGAAAGAACAACCGCAAGATACGGCAGCCGGAGTATAAGCCGGGCCTGATTGAGGGGATAAAGCGCAGGATAAGGAAAATAGTCAAAAGGGAAAAGTGAGCTTAAATAACATGGCAAAAGTAAGGTTTGGATATGACTAGGATAATAGGAATAGCGTCAGGCAAGGGGGGGGTAGGGAAAACCACTGTAACAGTCAATCTTGGCGCTGCTCTAGCGCGTGAGCTGAAGAAAGACGTCATAATAGTTGACTGCAACATTACAACATCACATTTGGGATTGCACCTGGGGATGTACACTTTCCCAACGACACTGAACGATGTTTTGCGGGGAAAGGCGCGCATTGAAAGCGCCATTTACGAGCACTTCAGCGGCGTGAGGATAATCCCTGCGTCTCTATTCCTTGAGGACCTGAAGGGAGTAGATGTCGTCAAGATAAAATCAACGATAAAGAAACTCGAGGGAATGGCCGATTACATACTGCTGGACTCTGCTCCTGGACTTGGGCGCGAGGCCATGGCAGCACTGGACGCGTGCGATGAGATAATCTTCGTCACGACGCCGTACGTCCCCTCGCTGACTGACATAGCGAAAAGCCAGACGGTAGCAGAAGACAAGGGCATAAAGATAATCGGTGTTGTCCTAAACATGGTTACCGGGGAAAAGCACGAGCCGACGCACAATGAAGTTGAAGCGATAATAAAGCTCCCGGTGCTTGCACGGATACCTTTTGACAAGAAGATTTTGCGCAGCCTAAGCGCCAAGTCGCCAGTGGTCATGGCTTACCCCTCCAGTGAAGCAACGCAGGAGTTCATCAAAGTCGCCGAGTTCGTTACCGGTGAAAGAGCGCCGCGCCGGGGCATATTCGACCGTTTGCGGGACCTTATTTTCGGAAGTCCTGAGCTTGGATAAGGCAACTTTTCTTAATGGTTAAATCCTTTCCCAAGGAAAGCATCATCATGGGAAAGAGGAGGAAGCTCGTTATTATAGGCTCAGGGCCTGCCGGCTACACAGCCGCAACGTATGCTGCCCGCGCCGACTTGGAGCCCTTGGTTCTCGCGGGCGAACAGCACGGCGGCCAGTTGATGCTTACGTCGGACGTTGAGAACTATCCGGGTTTCCCAGACGGGATACAGGGTCCTGAGCTCATGGATGAAATGCGAAAGCAGGCGGAGCGCTTTGGCGCCGAAGTAGTTTATGAAAATGTCACTGAAGTCGATTTCACAACATATCCGTTTGAAGTGCGCGCTGGTGAAGTCTATGAAGCCGACGCTGTCATCATTTCAACTGGAGCATCGGCAAAGCTTCTGGGGCTTGAAAGCGAGAAACGGCTTTTTGGCCGCGGCGTTTCTGCGTGCGCGACATGTGACGGGCCGCTTTTCCGTGGAAAGGAAGTCGTTGTAGTCGGCGGCGGGGACGCAGCAATCGAAGAGGCGCTTTTCCTTTCAAAGTTCGCGTCAAAGGTCACGGTTGTTCACAGAAGGGACGAGCTGCGCGCAAGCAAGGTCATGCAGGAACGCGCTTTCGGGAACAAGAAGATAGATTTTGTCTGGGACACAACCATAGATGATATATATGGTGACAGCAAAGTGGAAGGAGTTAAGATGAAAAACATCAAGGACGGTTACCTCAAAGATTACGAGTGCGACGGCGTATTTGTCGCCATAGGCCACGAACCGAGCACTAAGATTTTCTCAGGGAAGCTGGAACTCGACGAAAAGGGTTATGTGAAAACCAGGGACGTTTTTCACGATGGGATTTTAGAGTACTCGACAATGACTTCTGTTGATGGCGTTTTCTCGGCAGGCGACGTTTCGGACTACAGGTACAGGCAAGCAGTCACTGCAGCAGGCGAAGGCTGCAAGGCTGCTCTTGATGCGGAACGGTGGCTGGAACGCAAAAAACCTAAATAAAACGGAGATTTACTTTCGGTATAAGGCCTTTTTTGCTCCCCAGAGAATACAATTTCTTGACCCCGTTCCTTTCGTCCTTC
>JACRMZ010000086.1 GCA_016219455.1 Candidatus Aenigmatarchaeota archaeon | reverse complement strand
TTGCCGGCGTTGTTGGCGCCGATTGTGAATGAAATGTAACAGCTTCCTGCAAGAAGCAGAATCCCCAATATCCTCTCGGAACGGTAGAGGTTCTTCACCCTTCGCATGGGGATTTTAAGCAACGAGTACAATGTAGGCGCCAATATCACCGCTGCTACAGGAAGCGCGACCCATGTAAGAAGTATCTTTTTCCCAAGCGACCAGTCTATCGCAACGTTTGAAGCAATCGCAGCCCCTGTAAGGCCGCTCACAATTGACTGAGATGCGGACACTGGAATACCGAGACGGGAAGTCAACGTGACAAGAATGGCAGGAACCATCATCGCTATGAGAAGCGGAACATCTGGAATCTTTGATGCCATGTCCGTCCCGACAGTCCTCATCACATCGTGCCCTCCAACGGCTCCGCCGACAACGGCGAAGACTGCAAAAAGCATCACCGCTTTCTTGTATGATATCAGCCCGGAACCAACAGGCGGGCCGATTGCGTTGGCGACATCATTAGCACCAATGCTCCATCCGACGTAAAGCCCTGTCAATATGAATATCAGAGGTGGGAGGTCCATCGGTTTATATTTTGAACGACATCCGATTTAAAAGAGTTGGAAAATGCGCTTTCTACGGCGTTTCCAAAACAGGCAGGATAAATAATCAACAGATGAAAATGGTTATATGGAACTTATGACCGGGAAAAAGGAGGGAAAGTTCCGGGAAGAGCTTGGCGAGCACCTCAATGATATAGAGGCGTGCCTCGTGTCCCTCAGGGGAGCATCCCAGGAATTCTTTGAAAACGGCGAGCCTGCAAAATGCTATGAGGTCATTGAGCTTGAGTCCAAGGCGGACAAGCAGCGGCGCAAAGTCCAGGCAGAACTTTTCGAGGGGGCGTTCTTCCCTACGCTTCGCGGCGATTTTTTCAATCTTATTGAAGTTGAAGACCACATAGCCAACCAGGCAGAGGACGTTGCGGATATACTTGCGTGGAGCTGATAAAGAACGTTTTTGCCGACAAGGGAAAACTTGATGACAAAATGCTCCTCAAGGAACTCATAGAATCCGTTGCTATTATATCAAACACGATAGAGGACGTTTCTGACATAATATTCATCATGGTCATCAAGATGAGCGGATGAGGCGTATTTGGCGCCGAGAACCTGATAGGCCCATTAGGTATTTATATTACCTTAGAGTAATGAATATTAGAGGGGTGGGTTTATGAGAAAACACACTATTGAGGAATATGAAAATATCATTGTCAGGGAATGCGTGAGTGCATACAACCATGACAAAAGGCATCCGTGGGTAACTGATGCCAGCATATCAAAGAAAGTCGGCAAGGGTGCTGTTCAGGACAAAGCGCTTGGAGTCCTACTTCATGAGCACATACTGATTGAAGAAACGCCCGTAAGCGGCTACGGGAGCAGGGAAGTGGACAAGCTGATTATGATAAACCCTGAAAAAAAGAAGGAAGCTACAAAAAAATTCCACTTCTACAGCTAGGTTTTTCTGGCATCATGCTCATTTGTGGTGAGAGAAAATCCTGTCTATCTCCTTCCAGTTGACGACATTCCACCACGCCTTGATGTAATCCGCGCGCCTGTTCTGGTACTTCAGGTAGTATGCATGCTCCCACACATCAATTCCCATCACTGGAAACTGGCCATTCATTACGGGGCTGTCTTGGTTAAGCGTGTTTATCACCGACAATTTCCCGTTGCCCAAAACCAGCCACGCCCATCCACTCCCAAATCGCCCCATGGCAGCTTTTGTGAACTGCTCCTGGAACGCTGCAAAGGAGCCAAAAGACGACTTTATCGCATCGCCGATTTTCCCTGAGGGTTCGCCGCCACCGTTCTTGGACATTATTGCCCAAAATAATGAATGGTTCGCATGGCCGCCGGCGTGGTTTATGACCTGCTGGCGTATCGCCTCAGGGACGTTTTTTATTCCCCCAAGAAGCTCTTCCACTGATTTTCCGTGAAAGTCCGCATGGTCCTTGAGCGCGTTGTTAAGATTGTCAACATATGCCTGATGGTGCTTTCCATGGTGTATTTGCATTGTCTGCGCGTCTATGTGCGGCTCGAGTGCCGAAAAGTCGTAGGGAAGCGACGGTAACTTGTGCGGATACATTAAACCACCTCATTGTTTTACAAAGTGATTTATCTTCCGTGTCTTAAATATGTTTTTTGAAAGTGCCGTTAAACTAGCAGAAATGACAGGAAAAGCACCGGAACTAATTTCAATGAGTCCTATTTGCCTTCTCTTGCCTGATGTGAAAGGCCTCTAGTAGAAAGGCTCGAAAAAATAGTCAATGGTGGCTCTTATTATTCTTCCCTCGGGGCCCTGCGGGGCGTTGCGTTCGGCTTCCCTCGCGTACTTGTAAAGGAGCTTTCCAGCCGTTTCCTTGGCGCCTGTCTGAGAAACCATCTCAAACACGGGGGAGATATCGCTGCCGTTGCTCTTTATCGCCTGTATGAATTGCGCACGCTTTGCTACAGAAAGGTCCCTCATGGCAGTGAGGTAAACTATATTATTGATCTTTCCCTGTATCATGTCCTTTCCAGGGGTGTTTGATGAATGGCCAAACGCGTCCTTGATATCGTTGGCTATCTGAAACGCTATCCCGTAGTTCGTCCCGAACGACTCGGTCTTCTCTAGATTGTTCATATTCCCCGAGCTTAGATGGCCAACCATGCATGAGAAGACGAACAGTGATCCTGTCCTGTCAAAGATGTTGTCTATGTACTCGCTTTCTGTTATCGGGTTGCATGATTTTTCCATGAGCATATTATAATAGACGTCCTTCGTTTGCCCGTCAGCCATGTCCTTGAGCGTCTTGATGAAAAGAGTCGCCATTTCCTCCGGCCGTTTCCCGGAGCGCAGGGCAGCAAGCGCTGAGGCGCAGTAATCGACAGAAGCGCACCATGCTATGTTTGTCCCGAATTTCTTCGGCATTGAAAGCAAATCCCTCCTGGTTTCCTGGTCGTCTATGACGTCATCAACCACAAGCGACGCGTTATGTATCAGTTCTGATGCCGCTGCCGGGTAGAGCGCGTCTTCTTCTTTGCCTCCAAAAGCGTTGCAGAAAAGTATGGTGAAAAACGGCCTCACCCTCCGGCCACCGGTGTTTATCTGGTATTTTATGAGCTTGCCTGAAATCTCGTCGCTTATGAGAAGCCTCTCTACTATGGGTTTCACAACGTCCCATTTTACGTCTATGGACTTCCCAACGTCTTCGATATCCATATCCTGGACAGACATACTTAGCTTAGTGCTGAAAAGAGATTTAAATGGAAACAGCAAGGTAAATCCGGCGGTCGATTGATATATGCAAAACTACGCGTTTGAAGCGATTCAGCTTGGGGGCATAGCGAAGAAAGTGCGCCTGGAGCTTGTGAAACTCTGCCGCTCGGGGAATTCGGGCCATCTTTCCAGCTGCCTTTCATGCGTAGAGATACTCGTATCCCTTTACTTCTCCAAGATGAACCACGACGACAAGTTCATACTTTCAAAAGGGCACGCGGCCCCGCTCCTTTACGTCGTTTTATCCGAGCGCGGAATTATGCCAAAAGGCCGCCTGTCAACATACAAGAGAATCGGCGGACTGGAAGAGCATCCGTTGTTTGGCGAGGGAATAGAAGTCCCGACGGGTTCACTCGGCCAAGGGATAAGCGTCGCCAACGGCCTTGCGCTTGCAAAGCGCCTTGACAAAGATGGCGGGCACGTCTATGTCCTTCTTGGCGACGGGGAATGCGACGAAGGCCAGATATGGGAAAGCGCCGCGACAGCATCGAAATATTCGCTTTCAAACGTCACGGCAATTATAGACAGGAATGGCGTCCAGTCAGATGGCCCAACAGAAGAGATAAAACAGAAAAACGACCTTGCAGAGAAGTTCCGGGCATTCGGATGGGAAGTCATTATAGCAGACGGCAACGATTTTTCCTCACTCGAAAGGGCGCTTTCCGTTGAGAGCGAAAAGCCAAAAGTGATAATAGCCAATACTATTAGGGGTAAAGGCGTGTCATTCATAGAGGAAAATCCAAGGTACTATTACGGCACAATGAGCTCAGCCGACTTTGATGGGGCAATAAAGGAACTGGAGGCATGAAATGGCAACGATGACTGACTCATTCGGTAAGGCGCTCATGGAATCCGGGAAGAACGAGAAACTGGTTGTCATAAACGCAGACCTCAGCAATTCCACACGGACATCTTATTTCGCCTCGTCTTATCCGGAGCGTTTTTTCAACGTAGGCATCGCCGAGCAGGACGAGTTTTCAATGGCTGCCGGGCTGGCTATTGCCGGAAAGATACCAGTAGCATCGACTTACGCAATTTTCGCGTCCCGTGGATGGGAGCAGATAAGGAACACTATTTCCCGCGCCAACCTGAATGTCAAGATATTCGCCACACACGCCGGCCTGACGGATTTTGGCGACGGGAGTTCGCACCAGGCACTCGAGGACATCGCATTATTCAGGGCGCTTCCTAACTTCTCTGTTTTGGCTCCATCAGACCCGAGGCAAACGTCAATACTCACGGAACGGGCAAGCGAATCAAAGGGCCCTGTCTACGCACGGCTTGCCCGCGGGGAAACGGAATCGATATATTCAACGGAAGACTTTGCAATAGGAAAACCCAACATAATAGAAGATGGCAAAGACGTCTCTATTTTTGCATGCGGACTCATGGTGCCAAAGGCGATTGAAGCAAGAAGGATGCTGAAAAAAGACGGTGTCGATGCTGGCGTCATCGACTTTCACACAATAAAGCCTCTAGACGAGAAGACCGTTGAAAGGGCGGCAAAAACAGGTGCCATAGTCACAGCCGAAGAGCATAGCGTAATAGGCGGGCTGGGATCGGCCATCGCCGAGTGCCTCGCTAAAAAATCCCCTTGCCCCGTTGAAATGGTGGGGATAAAAGACGAGTTCGGGACTTCCGGGTCGCTGGAGGAACTCTACGAGCACTTTGGCCTCACAGGAAAACATATAGCAAACGCGTCAAAAAGGGCGTTGGGGAGGAAAGACACGAAAAGGAAATTCTGGCTGGGGCGATGATATGGACTTTCATCTTGTACATAACTGGAAAGGGAAAGTGAAAATAGGCGGGAAATATCTAGGCAAGGAAAAAATATTCATAGCCGGGCCATGCTCAATAGAGAGCAGAGAACAGGCAATGATAATAGCAAAGGAGGTCAAAAAGTCGGGGGCAAGCGCTTTTCGCGGCGGCGTTTTCAAGCCAAGAACCTCACCGTACTCGTTCCAGGGCCTTGGGAAGGCGGGGCTAAAGATCCTTGCGGATGTGAGGGAAAAAACGGGGCTCCCAATCGTGACTGAAGTCATGGACACCCGCGATGTGAAGCTTGTGTCAGAATGCGCCGACGTTCTTCAGATTGGCGCCCGCAACATGCAGAACTTTTCACTCCTAAAAGAAGCGGGAAAATCTGACAGTGCAATACTGCTAAAGCGCGGGTTATCGGCAACAATAGAAGAATGGCTTCTCTCGGCTGAGTATATCCTAAAGGAAGGCAACTGCAATGTCATCCTCTGCGAACGCGGCATACGGACTTTTGAAAAATACACGCGCAACACGTTTGACGTGAGCGCGATAGCTGTGGCAAAAACACTCACAAAGCTTCCAGTCATTGGCGACCCCAGCCACGCTGCCGGAAGGAAGGATATTATAATACCGCTTTCAAAGGCGGCGCTTGCCGCAGGAGCTGACGGGCTGATGATCGAGGTCCACAACGACCCGGAAAACGCCCTTTCAGACAAAGAGCAGGCGTTGACTCCCCAGGACTTCGCATGGCTGATGAAAGAGGTAAAAGGATGAAAAACCCATACGACAGGTTCAAAGACAGGAAGCTGGAGCCCAACGATGAAAAAGGCGGCGATGTGATGGAAAAATACTTCGCTGATTTGTGGGAAGAGCAGAGTGGAACATTTACCAAAGACGTAAAAAGCGCCATAGGAATCGCATACCTAAAACACATAATCGTTGATGAGGAGACTGCGGAAAAGTTTGTGAGCGGAAGCGCAGACGCCGACTATGCGGTTGGCATGGTCCACTCAGGCATCACGGAGGCAAAAAATGACTATCACTCGTTCTGGGAAGATGTTTCCAAGATAACCGGAGCATACTCAAATGATGACATAAAATGGCTGTCTGAAAACGGCAACGCCGCTGAAATGATAGACAAGATAGACCCTGAAGGGTTGGAAGATTCGCCGGTTATCTCTACAATACGGACGAACATGAAGACTTACAGGAAATAGTGCTGCGCATATGGGAAAGATACGGGACAAACTAAAGGACATGGCAAAGCTCCACTCTGATGATAGCGTTGTGACCAAACAGGGCGCTACACAAAACGACAATGAGCGTGCCGATGCGTTCAGGGGAATGTGGCTTGAGCAGCGCGATTCACTGATCATCGAACAGAAAGACGCAATAGCATTCTCGTACCTTAAAAATGTTGTTGCTGACTGGGAGACTGCCGAAAAGTTCGTCCACGGCGATATGGATGCCGATTATAGGGTTGGGGATGTCCACTCCGGTTCCAAAGAAGGCACGAAAGACTACTTTTCCTTCTGGTCCGAAGTCTCCAATATAACATCAGGTTACTCTGAAGATGATGTCGTGTGGCTTTCAAAAGTAGGGGGGTACTACGGCGTTTCTGAGATGATGTTCACAATTGAACCCGCAAGCATCGAAGTATCACCAATAATGCGCCAGATACGCACAAACATGCACGCATACAAATGAAAGCGCATTACTTTTTTTTGTAAAGTATTTGGTCGGTGTGTCTAGGATAAAAAAACATCTGCCAAAGGATTGGTATGAAATCGTTCGTTATCAATGTTGGTGAAGGTTGCAGAGTCTGGTTCTGCGAGCTTGAGAACCTTGGCAACTTTGTGAAGGGCGGAAAGGCCATCATCATATCGAACAAATCCATCTATGAACGATACGGCGCAAACGTAAGGGAAAGCCTTGAGGCATCCCATGTGAAAAACGAGTACTTCGAGGTCCCCACAGGCGAGGGCGCAAAAACGTTTGAGACGCTGATGTCCATATACGAGGCTCTTTTCAAAGGCAATTATGAACGCAATGATTATGTCATAGCGCTTGGCGGGGGTTCTGTTGGTGACGTTGCCGGGTTTGCTGCAGCAACATTCAAGCGCGGCGTTAATTTGGCGTCAATACCCACAACGCTTCTTGCGCAGGCGGACTCGTGCATCGGCGGCAAAACAGCTATAAACTACATGGGCGTCAAGAACATGATAGGCGTTTTTTACCAACCCAAGTTCGTCCTCATAGACACCAGCCTCCTCAGATCCCTCCCTGAAAGGGAGGTGAAGAACGGACTGATGGAGATTGTCAAGCACGCCATGATAAACGATGAGGAGCTTCTCGTCTACCTCGAGGAAAATATTGAGAAAATAAAGAAGATGGAAGCCATGGAAAAAGTCCTCTGGAAATCGTGCAGAATAAAGGGGAGCATCGTGGAGAAGGATGAAAAGGACAGGAGCACACGGCTGCTTTTAAACTACGGCCACACCGTCGGCCATGCAATAGAAGCCGCTTCCGGATACGAAATCTCCCATGGCGAAGCTGTTTCCATGGGAATGAATTATGAGGCGATGTTTGCAGAAAAACAGGGGCTCATGAAAAAGGAGGATGTAGAACGCCAGAGGCGCATGCTAATTGCCATAGGAATGAGGATCGAATCTGACGACAAAATCCTCAAAGATGCAATAAAACTGCTGGAAATGGACAAAAAGATCATAAACGGCGAACTGAGGATGGCCCTACCAAAGGCGATAGGGAAGGCTGTGGTGAAACCGGTGTCTGTCCAGGAACTGGAAAAGTTCTTGGAAGGGCAGATCTCAGAAAAATAAATTGCCAGCTAACTACCAGTAGACATTTTCCATTGCCCATGCGAGGAACCTCTCGGCTTTCTTTACGTTGCACCAAAGGTGGACACTGCCTGGAAACATTGATACTTTTCCACCTTCAAAAAGAATGTGGAAACCTTCTCCGTTATCAAAATTCTTAACGCAGGAATTGGGGAAGAATGATGCCGCCTTCTCCCGAATCGCAGAAAGATTTCCCAAAAACGCATTCCGAAAAGGGCGCGTTACGATGATGATGTTCCTCTCTCCACGAATGATCTCATCCATAAAGTCCCTTTCGGGGAAGTTTATGCTTATTCCCATTGAATGCCGCTTTCCAACCAAAGACGCCAGATAGTTCAGCTCCATATGAAGCTCGATGACTTTGCCCTCGGAAAGCAGGGAGTTCAGGCGCGTTTTTTCCTGGAAGAGCTCTTTCTGCAGCTCTTTGATGGCGTTTATCATAAAGGGATTTTAGCTTCCAATGTTAAAAATCCATATGTTAAAGGGGATTCTGTTTGATTTTGACAAGACCCTAGTGAATCTGGCGGATTTTGTTGACTGGGAGGGAGCAATAAAGGAGATACGGGAATTTTACAGGAAATCCGGTGTTGGGGAAGATGATCTCAAGAACCATTCAACAACGTTCAAGATGATGGAAAAATTCGGCAAAAAACCCCAGGCATCCAAGATACTGGAGAAATTCGAGATGCGAGGAGTCCAGAAATCCGTCCCGATGCCCAATGCCATTGATGCCCTTTCATTGTGCAAATCTCTCAGTCTCAAAATAGCCATTGTCAGCCTAAACTCAAGAAACTCCATCAAAGCCTCAATGGACAAG
>JACRMZ010000085.1:2245-6393 GCA_016219455.1 Candidatus Aenigmatarchaeota archaeon | reverse complement strand
CTGCTCAAAATCGTTGTCGCAATACTCGGCCTTGCGCCTGGCATAAGGGACGCGTTCACCGTCGGGATAAAGATATCGCTTCTCTAAGGCGTGGTTACGGGAACCAGTGAGGACCCTGAGCAGCCGCACATCCCCACGTCGGCATTGCATTGCGGCGTTTCAGAGTTGGGGCATGCCCTCCCCTTGCAATCCGAGTCTGCTGCGCATTGGTAGAGGACTTGTATCGACCCTTTCCTGCTTATCAGGTAGACATACGACACTTCTGCGTTTAAGCCAAATGTCCTCGTATTCTCTACAGGGTTCTTTGCCTTGACAATGCGCGTTGCCAGAGGCGGCAGGGTGCTTTCGGACCTCTTTGGGATTTTCAGAATGCTGTTGAGTTCATTGGTGACATCTATCTGCACATTGCCAGTTGTTGTGTTGTTGCCAATGCTTGCGAACTCCGAAGGAACAATAAGCTTGGCGCTTTTTATCGCCTTTATCTCTCCTTCAGCACGGTTATCAACCGATAATATCAATGGCGTCGTTGTCCCTCCCTTGACTGGCTGCTCGTTTGTTGATATGGCAACTTCAACCGGACCACCAGTGTAGCTTGACGGGACTTTCCTGTATGGGATTGGTTTGTCCTTTGCCTGCTGCCTCATGTACTGGTCATTCATCACTTCTATGTCCAGCGCCGCGGAAGCATTGAACGTGTAGCTGACATTTGCCGTGTAGGTAACGTACTGTCCTGGTGGTATCTTGCCTTTTATGTGGTAAATTATTATGTGGTTACGGGACTCTTCAGGCGTCATGTAATCGTTGTCAGGATAAACGCAGACTGCCATGCCGTTCTCTATTCCTTGGGTGCAATCGCCCTCTATGCTGATGTTGCTGTCCACAGGAGTCCCCTCAGGGTGGCCCTCGCTTTCAATGAGCAGGTTGGCGACGCCAGCTATGACTTTTAATCCACCAATCGGCGTTTCCTTGGCGCCGTTTGTCAGGCGAAGGTTGACGGTAAGATTGTATATGTTGTTTTCAGACGGCGGCGAAGAAATCCTCGCATCAGTGAGAGGACGGAAATCCGTTATC
The DNA here is from genome assembly GCA_016219455.1 of Candidatus Aenigmatarchaeota archaeon. Taxonomy (GTDB): domain Archaea; phylum Aenigmatarchaeota; class Aenigmatarchaeia; order PWEA01; family JACRMZ01; genus JACRMZ01. Next base: position 5,322 of record JACRMZ010000085.1, on the reverse strand, counting down.
CGCAACGTCCCTGCGCCCTTCTGCGATTTGGCATCCGTGACTGTATTTTCCTGATAACATGTTTGCGGCGATGTCAGGCAATTCATGCCTTTGCCCATCGTGCCGAAGAACTGGCTCATCCCGCTGAAATTCGGAGCGAATGATGCTGTCATCTGGTTGTATGTGTTCTGCACAGTCGGCCACCATGGCCCAAATATCGCCTCACCAAGGACTGCCGGATAAGCAAGCGATGACATGACGAGGCCAAATAGAAGGACTGGCATGCCAATGAAAGGCCGAGCCTCGGCAGCGTCGCTTGGCATCCCTGCAAACACGCCGACTCCAACGACGATGGAGAACATCATCATTGCGAACTCGTTGTTGGACTGGTATATCGACCATGAGCCTGGAGAGACATGAAGAGGGCACCGATTGACATTACAATTATACCTGCAATAAGCATCCCTGTCTGGGTCTTCTTGCCCATCATGCCCTTGATGAAGCTCTTTGAGAACAATTCGCCAGCTCCCATTATTGCCTGGAACATCGCGCGTGTGTTGGCGTCCGCACCCTCAGGCGGCTTTGATGCCGAACCAGGAGTGGGTATCGTAACGTAAAATGCCGCGCAGAGGAGTCCGAAAGCCGCTGTCAGCGCCGGGAACCTGTTGCCAGTTTGCCCGAAAAACACGACCATGAAAAATATGCCAAGCGCGATTCCAAGGATAAACCTCATCCCTACTAGTGATGTCGAATAGGCAGTCTGGCCCTGGTCACCGGAAAACGACACAATGTTTTTTGGGAATGTCGAATAGCCAATGACAAAAACCAAGAACGCTATAAGCTTGAAGAAATTGAGGCTTCTAAGGTCCATGACTCCTATTGTCAAGAGTATGAGCGAAACGGCACGGAAAACCGCGGCGCTTATAGCTATCTCCGGTTTTGTCTTTGGTATCAGGATGTGAAACGCATATGTGGCAGCAGCCATCATAAGCCATGGCACCCCGCCAGGGTTGAGGAACGATGTGGCAAAATAACCTGCAACCAGCACAAAAAACGCGCTGAGCAGCTGCGGGCTGTAGAATCTTTTTCCAGGGCGCGGCGCTCCACAAGAAGGGCATGCGCCTTTGTCGATGCCTATAGGCCCCGTTCCGCAGTTGCGGCAATACCAAACGGGTGTTGGGCCGCTTGTCCCACCAGCGCCTATCCCGCCACTAGAACCACCGGAGCCGCTGTTTGCAATAGCGTTCTTGCTTGTCGTATTCCGCCCGATGCGCAACGTGTTCCTGGCGTTGTTGATGAAATTTCCGAATCTCCCTTTCGGCTGTTGTGCTGGAGTCGAGCCGCGCGGCGATGTTGCCTGCCCCAATCCACCAAAAGGCCCGCGACTGGCGCCTACGCCAAAGGGCGTCGGTGACGGTGGCTGTGGCCTTGTTGCCTGGCTATCCAAAGGAATGTACTTGTTGCACTGCGAGCAGAAAGCGACTACTCCAGGATCTGCCTCCATCAATTGAGTTCCGCAAGTCGGACATGTCATTGCCATATCAGTATTTCACCTGGAAATCCGTTATCTCAAAGCCGCCGTCACCTGAAGCGCTTATAATGGCTTTGTTGTTCCCTAACAAGAGGTCTTTGTCAGTCACTTCAATAACAATTGTCTTGTTTTGCTTAAGTATGTCAGTTATGAGGAACTGCTTCTGGTTGCTATCAGCATCGACAAGAGTCATGCTAAGGGAAGATGGTGTTCCTACAATGCTTTTGATATCGAATGTTATCGCCCCAGGAAGCTTGTTCCTGTCGGCCTGCGTGACTGGTATGGCTTTCTCTATCGTCTGGGTCCCTCTCGAATTGAAGAAGATTATTATCCTCTCAAGAACGACGCTGCTCTCCTTCTCATCTATGGGAGCAACGGCTATGACGTTCTCGCCGGAAACTGCTTTCTCATCGATATCCAGAAGCCCCCCGCTTGGAAGCATGCCACGGAAAACCTGCTTGCCGTTCATTTTTACCGTCATATTTCCCCGTTCGCCCTGGCGCGTTGCAAAGACAAGGCGCGTAAGCCTGTACTCGGAGCTTTCAGTCCCTGTAAGGTTGAAGCGCGTGTCCTTGTACTCGCCGCTTACAAGGCTTGACCTGACTTCAGCATTTATGGTGTAAACAGACGGGGCCCATACACGCCAGCCGGAACTTGCAGACTCGATGTCCACAACGTTCTCCTTGCTTAGGCGGGAGCTGTCCAGTTCAATGGACTGCTGCCCCTTTGTCATGTAACCCGAATAAACAACAATGCCGTTGTATGAAATTATTAGCTCTCCAAGGCCGTTGGTATCAAGGACTTCAAAGTTCAAAACGGCGCCTTTGACATTCTTCCGCTGGTCCTCGTCTATCTGGAATGCCAGGCGCTGTTTCTGGTATGAGAACAACCCGTTCTTTGCTTCGGCATTGGCTATCGAGGCAAGCAGCGGCAGCTTTTGCCCTCCGCTCATGCTTATCCCTCCCCTTGGGAGTGGTATATCCTTGAACGTCTCCCTGTATCTTGTGCCGACAAAGAAATCTGAATCTGTTATGAGCGTGCTTCCCGTCCCCGCAGACGGCTGCAAAATCTTCTCCCTTCCTGCAGGCAGCCATTGCGACCCGCCGCCTCCTCCAGTGCTGCCGGAGCCGGGGCCAATATTGATGAACCCAGTTTGCGGGACAGTGACGAAATAAAGCAATCCTATCATTAACGCGGCGACAACAAGCACTCTGGCAAAGTCCATCGACATAACGGTCCCTAGTATTATTATTGGTAGAGAGTGAAAATAAATAAGAGAATACAGCCTTAAACCCTGTCAAATAGCATAAATAAGGCTTTTTCCATCCATTTCACTCGGCTTTTTTATGCCCAAAAGCTCCAGGATTGTAGGAGCAACGTCAATCAACCCGCCATTTTTGAGCTTCGCGTCCTTGCCAATCATTATGAAAGGAACGGGGTTGCATGAATGCGATGGCTTTGGCTTCCCGTCTGCAAAGAGCTTCTCTTCTGCAGAGCCGTGGTCTGCTGTTATCAGTGCGATGCCGCCTTTTTCAAGCGTGGCGTCAACGACTTTTTTAACGCAACT
>JACRMZ010000085.1:0-2233 GCA_016219455.1 Candidatus Aenigmatarchaeota archaeon | reverse complement strand
AATCGCCTTTATGTTTGATGAATGGCCGACAAGGTCGCAATTGGCAAAGTTTATCAGGACAAAATCATAATTCCCCTTTGTTATTTGCGCCTTGGCTCTTTCAGCAATATCCAAAGCGCTCATTTCAGGCTTCATGTCGTAGCTTGGGACTTTTGATGACGGAATAAGAATCCTGTCCTCCCGTTTATTCGGCCTTTCGTCCTGTGAATTGAAAAAGTATGTAACGTGAGCATACTTCTCCGTTTCTGCGATGCGAAGCTGGCGTTTTCCGCGCGCGGCAAGCACGACACCTAGATTGTTTTTTACTTTTATTTCTGGAAAGGCAACTGGCGCTTTTATTTTCTTGTCATAATCGGCAAAGCACGCAAAATGGACTTTAGGGAAAGCGTCTCGCCTGAACCCGCGGAACTTCTTCCCAGTGAACGGATATGTTATCTGGCGCGCCCTGTCCGTGCGGTAATTGAAAAAAATGACGGCGTCTTTTTCCCTTATTATGCCATCCTTATCGCAGACTATCGGCGGTATGTAATAGTCTGTCCGTGCCCCCATGGCATAGGCCTTTTTTATTCCTGCAAGCGGTTCGGAAGCCATGCCTTTCCCGAGTGTCAAAAGATCGTATGCTTTTTTTGTACGTTCATAGTTCTTGTCCCTGTCCATTGAATAAAACCTGCCGATAATAGTCGCAATTTTTCCGATGCCAAGCTTCCTGCACTTTGACTGAATCTGCTTCACGTACTTTTCAGCAGTACGTTCGCCGACATCCCTCCCGTCAAGGAAGCAGTGGAGAAAAACATCTTTGACGCCGTTCTTCTTTGCCATTTCCAGAAGGGAAAACAAATGGGAGATATTTGAGTGCACGTTGCCGTCAGAGCACAAACCCATAAGATGGAGGCGTGTCTTTTTTGCCTTCTTGATTGTGCCAAGGAGAACGCGGTTCCTGAAGAACTTCCCGTTTTTTATTTCGTTGTTTATCATTGGAAGCGGCTGCCATACTATGCGTCCGGCACCCATGTGTATGTGCCCAATCTCGCTTGTCCCCTGGCCTCCCTTTACTGTGCCGACAGCTTCGCCGCTTGCATCAAGCCTGCAATGCGGATAATTCTTCCAATAAAAATCCATGTTGGGTTTTTTTGCAAGCTCTATGCAGTTTCCCTTTCCTTTTGGGGCGAGGCCGTAACCGTCAAGAACGACTAGCACAACTGGCTTCATAGGCTTTCTTCTATCTCAAGAAGGCGGTTGTACTTTGCGACGCGTTCGCCGCGGCAAGGCGCTCCGAGCTTTATCTGTTGCGCCCCGACGCCGACTGCAAAATCGGCGATAAAGTCGTCGTTCGTCTCTCCCGAACGATGGGAAACCATCACGTTCCATTTGGAGCTTAGCGCAAGCTTTGCTGCTTCGAGGGATTCAGTAACCGTTCCGATCTGGTTTGCCTTGAGCAAAAGGCACGAGCAGCATTTGTTCTCAATTGCTATCCTTATCCGCCTCGTGCTTGTAACAAGAAGGTCATCGCCGACGACCTGCACGCCCTTTAATGCCGCAGCAGCCTCAGTAAAGCCCTCGAAATCGTCTTCGGCAAGCGGATCCTCTATTGATGTTATCGGGTATTTTTTTGCCAAGTGGACGTAGAACTCTATGAGCTTGTCCTTATCCATTATCTTCCCGTCGACTTCGTACTTCCCTTTTTGGTGGAACTCCGAGGCCGCGCAGTCAAGTGCAATGGATATTTTCTTGTCGTGGCCTGCCTCTTCTGCGGCCTTGAGTATCTCCTCGATTGCCGTTTCCGTAGTCTTCAGCGGCGGGGCAAAGCCGCCTTCGTCGCCGACGTTTATGGCGGACTTTCCGTGCTTTTTTTCAAGTATCGATTTTAACGCGTGATAGATTTCAATGCAGACCCGTGCGTTCTCGGCAAAGTCCTTGCCTTTGGGGACGACCATGAACTCCTGTATTTTGAGGTCGTTTCCTGCGTGTTTGCCGCCGTTTATGATATTCGCATAGGGAACGGGAAGGGCAAAGGCCTTGTTCTCCCTGAGATTTGCAACCCACTCGTAAAATTCCGCATCTTCCGAAAGCGCAGCAAGCCTTGCAGCGGCGATGCTAACCCCCAGAATGGAATTCGCACCCAGCTTTGATTTGTTCTCAGTCCCATCAAGCTCAAGCATCGTTGTGTCAACAGTAAGCTGGTCCTTTGCATCAACGCCTTCAAGTTTGGGACCTATAACCTTGTTAATATTTT
>JACRMZ010000076.1 GCA_016219455.1 Candidatus Aenigmatarchaeota archaeon | reverse complement strand
GCGGAACTGTTGTGCCGGAGCGAAAGTGTTAAGCGGGCCACCTGGGGAGTACGGCCGCAAGACTGAAACTTAAGGGAATTGGCGGGGGATCACACAAGGGGTGGAGGCTGCGGTTCAATTGGATTTAACGCCGGGCACATTACCAGGAGCGACGGCAGAATGACGGTCAGTCCGAAGGGCTTACCTGACGAGCCGAGAGGTGTTGCATGGCCATCGTCAGCTCGTACTGTGAAGCGTCCAGTTAAGTCTGGTAACGAGCGAGACCCGTACCCTTAGTTGCCACGTTCTTCGCAAGAAGGGCAGCACTCTAAGGGGACCGCTGGCGATAAGTCAGAGGAAGGCGCGGGCGACGGTAGGTCCGTATGGCCCGAATCTCTTGGGCTACACGCGGCCTACAATGGGCAGGACAATGGGCTGCAACCGCGAAAGCGGAAGCCAATCCCGAAACCTGTCCGTAGCTCGGATCGAGGGTTGCAACTCACCCTCCTGAAGCCGGAATCCCTAGTACCCGAAGTTCACCATACTTCGCTGAATGCGTCCCTGATCCTTGTACACACCGCCTGTCAAGCCATCCGAATGGGGTCTTGATGAGGTGCTTCCTTTCAAAGGGAAGCAATCGAATCAAGGTTTTGTAAGGAGGGCTAAGTCATAACAAGGTAGCCGTACGGGAACGTGCGGCTGGATCACCTCCAAATTTTTATCACGACCAGCATTCATGTTAATAGAGAAGATGAATATGGAAAATACAAAAAATTTAATTGAAGAGAGAATATCATTTTATGCACAAGTTGCAACTCTGGGAAGTTTTTTGGTTCTTGCATTTTCAACTCTAGACGGAAAAGGTATTGTAACACCCTTTAGCGTTTTCGCTTTACCAGCAGGTCTAAGTTTGATTATAACATCTATTGTTACGTTAACGTGGGTTTTTCTTAGACAGATACTGTTTATACTTGGAAATAAAATTAAACTGCTTTCTGGGATTTCTCGCCTTTTTGGGGAGTACATTTTCAGCCAACGAGTGGAGAAGGCAATATTCTATTTTTGCGTAACCATATCACTTGTATTTTTTTGGATTGGATTTCTAACACCCGCACAGTAGATTAAATGTTGTCGGTGTTTTTTCTTCTGAAGAAACGCCAGTTATCCGGCAAAGCAAGGCGCGCCAACTACAAGATGTTCAACTACGTTCGTTTAGATGAAATCCCGAATTTCATGCTCTGCGTGAAGTAATGTAGTGATGAAAAACCTTCTTGGTTAGGTGACTACATTTTAGCGTTATTCGTTATTTTGTGTAGTCACCCAAATCCTCCAAACGATACAATTCCGCCAAAAATCATCGGTTGTTGTAAAAGTCGTCCTTATATAGTAAAGACACCATAGCTATGGTAGAAGGGTTGAAAAATGGTGCAATGAAACCCCTCGTTCTGTGTTGTTAAAAGCAATTAGTGTAACGCACAAAAGCTGCCATAGCGAAGCGGGGGTGGGTTTATGTATGGAATTAGCAGTGAGATAATCAGGATAGCCCGGAATCCCCATGCAAGAATAATGGGGACTATCAGGAAGATCCGGGATAGTGGCAAGGTTTCCAATAGTATGGGAAAAGAAGAGATAGAAGGTGCAATAGCTGACAGTGATAGTGTCAATTGCATGGCTTCTGCGGCGATGAAAAGTTCCAAGTCTAAATGTTGAACAAAAGCAGTGTACTCCACATCGCCTAGCGGAAGCCAATAATGTTTTCCGTGGAGTGGGTCCGCAGGCTTTACGGAAGCCCGGGCCGTTTATAGTTGTTATGCCATTTATTACGTGCTTTTCTGCTAATTGCCCCGTTCGTAAGCTTTCTTGAGCGCGTTTATCTCAAGCTTTTTCATCTTCAGAAGCGCCGCCATCACGCTCTGTGATTTTTTCTTGTCGCCTCCCAACAATTCTGGCAAAACGCGCGGCACAATCTGCCAGGAGACCCCGAACTTGTCCTTGAGCCAGCCGCACTGCTCCGACGCTGGGAAAGCGGAAAGCTTCTTCCAATAATGGTCTATCTCCTCCTGAGTATCGCAGTATACCATGAAGGAAATCGCTTCATTGAACGTGAAGGCGTGCTGGCCTCCCCCATCCATCGCCGCAAGCCACGTCTCGTTCAACATAAAATCAGAGAACATGACTGTCCCTTGCTTGTTAGGCTCCTGCCCCTGGCCGTAATGAAAAAGATTCCCGAGCTTTGACTCCTTGAACACAGAGAGATAGAATCTCATGGCTTTCTCGGCATTTCCGTACATGTCCCCCACGAAAAGCAAAGACGGGACTATTTTCGGCCTCATATCGCCTTCAGGCTTCGTCAAAATGAGCTGCCACGTTAACCCGAACTTGTCCTTTATCCACCCGTAGCGCTCGCTGAACGGGTATTTGTCAAGAGGCATCATTGGAGTGCCGCCTTGCGATAGTTTCGACCATAGCGCATTAAGGTTCTCTTTTGCTTTTGGGTCCTTTGAGGGGTCGAAATTCACGAAGAACGAAATAGCCGGCGTGAACTTGAATATTGGCCCGCCATTTAGCCCCACGAATTCCTTCCCTTCAATGGAAAACGCAATAGTCATCACGCTGCCCTTTGGCCTTCCGGAGACCCTGGCCCCTTCTTCATCATAGCGGGCCACGTTACCAACCTTTGAGTTTTTGAAAATAGACGTGTAAAACTCCGCGGCCTCCTCGGCGTTGTCGTCAAACCACAGGCACGGGGTTATCGCGTTAGCCGATTGGCTCTCTGTGTATCTCTTGAAATTGTCCAAAATGGACTGCCAGCCTGACCGCTGTTGCTCGTCTGAGTATACGTTCTCCGTCTCGAATGTTTCTGTCACCTTTGTTCCGTTCCCAACGCTTTGGAATGTGATGGAGACCTTCCTCCAGCCGGTAATAGAGTATTCAATAAGCTTGTGGAGAATCACCTTAGTGTAAGTTCCTGTGAAGTCAAAGCCTGCGCTCCCGTCCTTTGCCCTCATAGCGGTTTTGAATTTTCCGCCTTCCCGAACATCGTTTTCCGCCAAAGGGGCTTCCCAGTCATCAGAAGCGTAGTACCATTTGACAATGTGCTTCGGCGAAGTCCACATCTCCCAGGTTTTTTCAATCGTGGCGTTTACCACAGTTTCTACGGAAATTGTTTTATCGTTTTTTGTCATCTAAATCACAGTTAATTTCTCTTCAAGTCCTTTGTTTGGCATACTTTTATAACAATTATCAGCTGTAAATTTGCGCATTTTAGAGGATTCAAAAACATCTGAAGGCGACGCTTAATAAAACAGCGTTACACGCAACATTTTATGAGTTGCCATCTTCCCCGTCACCAATTTTGGGGCAAATATCGCATATTAATACTTGTAACTACTATAAAGAAGTAATATAAGTGAATAGAGGTGAGAGATATGCCATTTGGCGGACCAAGAGAGATGCATGATGCTGTTTGTTCCGATTGCGGAAAGAACTGTCAGGTTCCTTTCAAGCCGACTGAGGGAAAGCCTGTTTATTGCAGGGATTGCTTCAGCAAGCGAAGATAGGGAAACGGCCGGCTTTTAGCCGGCGCATCCTTTTTTTTAACGATTATTTTTTCATGCCGATTGCAAATGCGATTATTGTCGGAACCAGCGAGACTGCTGCAAGAACTGGGAAGCTCATGCCTCCAAGGAACCCTCCCAAAAACATCGCACCGAAATACGTGCTCGTGAGAAACGCCGTCAAAACTACTTTTTTGTCGTATTGCATGGAATCACCTGAAATTAAATTGAAGCAGGCAAATAAAAAGGCCACTCAGCTGCCTTCAAACGCAAAGGGTTTCTGGCATATGGGGTTTTCCGTATTGCTTTTGCAGTAGTCCTTGCAACGCCCCACACTGTCCTTGCAAAAGATGTTGCATTCCTCTTCGTTTGCGCAAAGCTCTCCAAGACCCGTTTTTTCAGAGTTAATCGGGGATTCCGGCAGTTCGGAATTGTAGCATTTCAACACTTCGCGTATAACATATTTGCCAAGTGGGTTGTGGTCGTACTGGGGATAATAGAACTCTTTGCTGCCTCCTATGTTGTTGTTTTGGATTTCTCTTACATCGCAGAATGAAGCCATCTGGCCGCAATAGTGTTCTTTGAGTACCGTATCGTTGACAGTCTTGTGGTGATAGACTTTCACGCTATCTCCAGGAGTGCCGAAGGGCCCGAATCCTATGGCAATGTCCCTTAGGTATCCCTTCCTATCCCCAAGGAAATTGGAGCGAAATCCTGTAAGGTCATAGCCTTTTAACGGCGATGCCAGTGTATGCAAAGCCACGGGACGGGAGAAATTGAGTTTCGCTATGGAATAAGAGGCCGTAACTCCCCCGGCACTTGAACCGAAGATGACGAGTTCGTCAATTTCATGTTTTGAAAGGAGTTCATTCATGTCTTGCAGGAACTTTTTGCCAATCTCATCTATGTGAAGAGTTTCGTCTTGGTCGTAGATTACGGCAAATTTTGCTTTGGGGTCATTGTCCATCAAATTCTTCTCCGTAATGAAATCGCTTTTTTGATGCTGAGCAAGCCCCATGAGAAGGACATACCCCCTGCTCCCAATTGAATAGTTGTTTTCGCAGGAAAACTTCACGTAGGATTTTTCTGCCGCTTGCTGGGAACAGCCGGCGATAAATACTAGAAGAACGAGAAGTCCGGCTTTCACATTATATAATTTGTTCGCTTTTTATAAAAGCCCTCCCAATCTCTGTATTGGATGTCATTTGCTGAAATTGCGTTCCAAGCAACCGGAATAGTTACGCCTGTGGCAGCGCTGCTGGTTTGGTTTACCACTCACAAAACCATCATCTCGCTTTCTTCAATACCAAAAGAAAAGAAACTGAAAATTTCTGCAGGAATATTTATTTTTGTCATCGGGTGGCTTGCTCTGGCAAATGCCTTTGGGAGAGCTGGATTATTTGCCGAGAGGAACCTTACGTTACTTGTATGGATGTCAAATACCCTTGGCGCCATCGCAGACGCACTTCCTAACCACTGGATAATTGGAGTGCAAATCTATCGTTTGCTTGGCGTCGTGTTCCTCTTCCTTTATAGGGATGGCTTGATGCCAGGCGAGTTTGCGTTACCTTCCGGAATCGGGGATATTGCCGTGGGCATAACAGCGCCGCTAGTGGCGTTCTTATTCCTTACCAAAAACAAGCACGCCCCAAAAGCCGGAAAACTTTGGAATTATATCGGGATAGCAGACCTTGTTTTGGCGTTAATCATGGGGGCGCTTACCGCGCCAACGCTGTTGCAATCGCTCTCGTTTGATTTACCAAATACACTGATAATATCATATCCACTCGTAACTATCCCCACATTCGCAGTCCCGTTCGCTTTCCTTTTGCACCTGATTTCCCTGAGGCTTTTGAAGAAGTGAGCTATTCGCAGGTCGCGTCGTATATTATGTCGCCTTTTAGGAACC
>JACRMZ010000080.1 GCA_016219455.1 Candidatus Aenigmatarchaeota archaeon | reverse complement strand
GTGGAAAGAGTCAGGTGTCGCCTCAAGGACGACATGGTCGCTTATGGAACCCGCGTCGCTTATGCCGTCTTCAAGAAACGACGCTTTGAGCTGTATCTTTGCAGGGGGCTTTAGTTTCGAAATGTCTATCGTCTCGCCCTGAGGTATCTCTATCAATGGCAATGAGAAGTTCCTTATGTAATCGCCGTCTATTGTCACCATCAGTTTGCCTTCTGAAAGCTTGAGCGCTATCTTGTCGTCAGACTTAACGCGCTTTATCATCCCCAAAAAATTCTCGATGTTTATCCCGATTGACTGCTCCTTGTCCGCCTGGAAGGAATCGAACGCCTCCTTTGAGATGTGAAGGTCGATGAAAGCGACCATGCTCCTATCCACCGCATCAAGGCGGATGCCGTCTTCAGTGACACGGAATTTTCCTTCCCCGACTATCTGAGAAATTGTCTCAAGGGTGTCCTTTAGCGTGCCTGCAGAGATGATAGCTTGGAACATAACTTCTACTCCATTGGAATCTTTAAATATCCCGAGGAGGATTGCTTTCCATGAGAATTCTAGTCTGCGATCCCATAGGCACTGAGGGAAAGGGCATGCTGAAAAAAGCAGGCTTCATTCTGGACGAACTAATTGAAGGGGACGATCTTTCAGCTATTGTAGGCCAGTACGACGGGATAATCGTGCGGAGCAAGACAAAGGTGACAAAGGATGTTTTGAAAAATGCCAAGAAGCTGAAAGCAATCGCCCGTGCAGGCTCCGGCCTGGACAACGTTGACGTCGAGGAAGCGAAGCGTCTGGGGATAAAGGTGATGAACAGCCCCGAAGCTCTGACTAACGCCGTTGCAGAGCTTGTTGTCGCGGATATGATAGCGCTTCTGAGGAACCTCCCAAAGGCCAACAAGTCGATGAAGGATGGGAAATGGTTGAAGAAGGAGCTTGTGGGAAGGGAGCTGCGCGGCAAAGTTGTCGGCATCGTCGGCTTCGGTGCGATTGGAAAAAGGGTCGCCGACTTGTGCGCAGCATTCGGCGCCAGGATAATCGCGTATGATGTTGTCAAGATACCTGAAGAGTACATAAAGAACGGCGTTTCCCAACTTCCAGTTGACAGCGTAATCAAACAGTCGGACATAATAACGCTTCACGTTCCCCTGGTAAATGAGACAAGGGCAATGATAAACAAAAAAACCCTCGGGTCGATGAAAAAAGGCGCAATTTTGATCAACGCTTCCCGTGGCGAAGTAGTCGATGAAAAAGCACTTCTCGAAGCCCTGAAATCCGGGCACCTAGCAGGAGCGGCGCTGGATGTGTTTGAAAAGGAGCCTCCGGAGGCAAGTGAGCTTGTCTTGTTGCCAAATGTCCTCGTTTCGCCGCACATCGGCGGGCAGACTGAAGAGGCGCAGAACGAAGCATCAGTGATAGTGGCAAAGAAGCTTATTGACGCCCTAGAACAGGCAAAATCACATTATTCCAAACTATAAATATATTAATTACCAAATAGTCGTTATGAATAAAATACTCTTTGTTTGCATGGGCAACGTTTTCAGGAGTCAGATAGCCGAAGCGTATTACAATTTTTACACAGGTTGCGATTATGCAAAGAGCGCGGGGCTGAGACCGCAAGACAATGTTAATAACTACATACCAGAGACGGTGAAGGAAGCGATGCTTGAAGTTGGGATTGATATGCAAGGACAGCCAAAAGCCCTTTCAAAAAGCGCGATGGGTGAAGCAGACTATATAATAGCGATGGACCGGAGGATACCAGCGGAGCTTCCGCCTGAATACGCTGGAAAAATCATCCTCTGGGATACCCGGGACACGACAGCCGACAAGAGGAATGATATACGGGAAATACGGGACTTTATTATTGGAAACGTCGAAAAATTCATCAATATGTGAGTGTTGAGGATGCCGGTGTTTTTGGCGGAAACTGGGGGGAATTTGGGACATAGTCACTGTTGGAGATGAAAAACGAGACCGCACAACGTATAAAAACGTTTGCTTAAATGTGATTGTATGGCAAAAAAGAAAATCGGCGTTATCTCAGACATGCACGGAAAGGATGTGTCCAAGGCCGTCGAGGTTTTCAGGGAAGAGGGCGTGGATTTCATACTTTCAAACGGCGATTATGTCAACAGCCTTTGGAAGTACGGAAGAGATGATGAAAAATACCTGAAGGAAATAGAAAGCGCGATTTCAGGACTTGCCTCATGCGGGAAGGATGTTTTTGTCATTCCCGGGAACCATGAGCCAAGAACGCATTATGCGGCAGTTATGGAAAATGTTTGCAAAAAGTTCCCAAATGTCAGGGATATGACGAAAACAGAAATTTTCCTCAAGGATGAGTTCGCAATAGTTCCCTATGGCGGCAGCGTTCTGAAGGGGTTCGGCAAGGATTCATTCACCCACGACCCAGCGGAAGACGCACAATACCTTGCAAAGCTCTTTGAGGACAACTTTGACAGGAAAATAATCTTCCAGTCGCACGAGCCCCCAAGGGAGTACGGGGACTACACATTCCATGCCGGAAGCATCGGGAGCATTGACCTTACTGTCCTAATAGAAGGCGGCTATGGAAACCCTATTCCATTGCTTGCAGTTGCCGGGCACATACATGAAAGCCATGCGTTCAAATCTCCTGGAAAATCTATTCCTGAATGCGCAGACGTCGGGGAAAACGAGCAGGTTTCCAACCTTTCGCTCAATGCGGCTGCATACAAGGACGGAAGGGTAGGGGTAGTGGAAATAGACGGCGACAAAGTGTCATATAGGATAAGGAAAATCGATTTCAGGAAATGACTGCGACATTCGAGGAAAGGAAGAAAGCCCTTGATGACAGGTACATAAAAGAAATAGGCGATACGATTTTCTCCGAGCAGTATTTTATCGAAGATGATATCAATATGTTTGGGGACCATTACAACATATGGAAAGGTGATGGCGACGATAGGGACTTGATTTTCAAGATAACCTTTGACTATGCCGATTATGTTCACGTTCGTCATCGGAGAACTTGACTATTCTGGCAAGACGAGTTTGTGAAGGAATACGCAAGCGCATGGGAGCAGGAGTTTGGAAAAGGAAAAGTCGAATGGTACACTAAAGAAGAATACTTGGAGAAAGTAAGGAATGTCAGGATGACAGACCCGCCAAGGGGCAAATACTTCTAGCCGATGTAGGTCGTTGACTCCTTGCTTTCCACAATCTGCTCTGGAGCGTCCTTGCTTTTCAGGTCCTTTTCCATTTTTGCAATGTTTTCCGAAAGGATTTTATGAAGGGCTCTGGCGGTTATGCTGCTCACGGTGACGTCTGCAACCGCTTTTCCGCTAAGCGTATCAACGAAGGTCAGCCGCATAAAGCCCTGCTTGTTGACATCTTCGCCATTCTTCTCGGATTTTATGGTGTTTATCACCATGACCTCTTCAGCATACATGGAGCCGGACGGCTTTACTTTCATCTCTTTCATACTTTTACCTCCTTTCTGAACATTTCCAATGCTTTCTCATAGAGTTTCGAATCAAAGCCGTTGAAGTCCTGTATAATCTCTGCGGTTACTTCATTGCCGCTCATCCTCCCGATTAACCGGAAAATGCCGCCTTTGTCCAGAACGCAATTCTTTATTGTCTCATCTGAAAGCCTGCCAGTCACACTTCCCGTGCCGTCATCAATAACCAATGAGTCGTCATCAAAATCAACTAATGTGCCTATGACAGACACCCTTCCGGATTCTGGCAGTGCCGAGGCTTTTGAAGGAACTGCTGGAAGCCGTTTCTTCTGTTCAAATGTATCCATCGAGCATAATGAGTATTTCAAGGATAAAAGCAAGTGGGGTTTTTATAGATTCAGCCCCCATAACCCACGTTATGGTAAGGAAAGTGATAATCATGGGTGCCGCAGGAAGGGACTTTCATAATTTCAACACCTACTTTAGGGAGAACCCAAATTACGAAGTAGTCTGCTTCACAGCAGCGCAAATACCCAACATCTCTGGCAGAAACTACCCTCCAGAGCTCTCAGGCCCAAGATACCCCAAAGGGATACCAATTTACCAGGAAGAAAAGCTTTCAGAGCTGATAAAGGCTCGCACTATAGACGATGTCGTTTTTGCCTATTCTGACGTTTCGCATGAGTATGTTATGCACCGTGCCTCCACTGCGCTTGCCAATGGCGCATCGTTCAGGCTTTTGGGGCCGGCAGACACGATGCTGAAGTCAACGAAACCGGTAATAAGCGTGTGCGCTGTTAGGACAGGGAGCGGCAAGAGCCAGACAACAAGGAAAATAGCCACAATTTTAAAGGATATGGGCAAACGTGCAGTCATACTGAGGCACCCTATGCCATACGGCGATCTCCGGAAGGAAATAGTCCAGCGTTTTGCGTCAGTCAGTGACATGGAAAAAAATGAGTGCACAATAGAGGAAGAGGAAGAGTACGAGCATCACATAAAGAACGGCGTGATTGTTTATGCCGGCGTTGATTACGAGAAGATCCTTCGTGCCGCAGAGAAGGAGGCAGACGTCATAATTTGGGATGGCGGAAACAACGATTTTTCGTTCATAAAGCCCGACTTGAGCATCGTTGTCGCTGACCCGCGGCGCGCAGGCCATGAGCTCACTTTCCACCCAGGCGAGACAAATTTGAGGATGGCCGACGTTGTCATAATAAACAAGGTGGACTCTGCGGACGCACATGAGGTGGAAAGGGTGCGGGACAACATACAAGCCACGAATCCAAGGGCGATAATCATGGAGGCGGCTTCTCCTGTTGCGCTTGACAAGAAGCTTCATGGAGGAGAGAAGGTCCTTGCAGTTGAAGACGGCCCGACCATAACGCATGGGGGATTGGCTGACGGCGCTGCAGCAGTGGCTGCAAAAAATGCCGGATGCGAGCTTGTCGACCCCAAGCCATATGCTGTCGGTTCGATAAAGAAGGCATTTGAAGAGTTTCCGCACATAAGGAACGTTCTCCCGGCACTGGGATATGGCAATAAGCAGATTGCCGAACTTGAGCAGACGATAAACAAGGTTCCGTGTGATGCAGTCATCGTGGGGACACCGATTGATCTGAGAAGGATAATAAAGACCAACAAGCCAATGATCCGTGCGTTCTACGACCTAAAGGAGATTGGGAAGCCGGATTTGAGCGACATAGTTAAAAAAGCATTGAAGAGGTAAAGTGATTTTATGGAAAAAAAGACTACAGGTTTTACGCCGGCAGAAAAGTTCGAGGGTATGGGGCTTGATTCATCAATAATAGAGCTTCTGAAAAAGAACAGCATCCTTTCTCCAACGCCTGTCCAGAAGTATGTGATACCGGCACTCCTTGCAGGCAAGGACGTCCAGACGCAGTCGGAAACAGGTTCCGGGAAGACTCTGGGATTTGCGCTCCCATTGATAGAAAGGACAGAGAAAGGGCGCGGCCTTCAGGTGCTTGTGATAGCGCCAACAAGGGAGCTTGCGCTCCAGATAACAGAGGAGTTCAAGAGGTTTTCAGGCAGCAAGAAGTTCAATATCCTGACTGTCTACGGAGGCTCATCCATAAACGTCCAGATATCGCAGGTAGGAAGGGCTGAAATTGTCGTCGGCACGCCTGGAAGGCTGCTCGACTTATTGAGGCGCGGCCACATGCCACTTCATGAAGTCAGGTTTTTGGTCCTTGATGAAGCAGACAGGATGCTTGACATGGGATTCATAGAGGACATAGAGCAGATAATAAGAAACATTCCTGCTTCGAGGCAGACTTGCCTGTTCTCTGCAACGCTTCCTGACGAGATACTAAGGCTGAGCCACAGGTATCTCAAGGCACCAGTGCAGATAAAAATAAAGCCGTCGCCTGTCAGGCTTCTGGATCAGTTCTATTATGATATCAGGAGGGACGAAAAGTTCTCGTTGCTTGTCCACCTGCTTTCAAAGGAGAAGGCAAATCTTAATCTTGTGTTTTGCAACACCAAGAGGATGGCTGACACGATAGGCAAGAACCTCAAGAAGAACGGATTCAGGGCGGCAGAGCTGCACGGCGATATGTCTCAGGCAGCGCGGGAGCGCACAGTGGATGCGTTCAAGGCTGGCGAGGTTGAGGTTCTCGTTGCTACGGATGTTGCGGCGCGCGGCCTTCACATAGACAATGTCACGCACGTTTACAATTACGATATCCCCCAGGACCCCACTACGTATACGCATAGGATAGGCCGTACAGCGAGAGCGGGGGCAAGCGGCAAAGCTATATCGCTTTTGTCAGCGGAAGACTACAGGAACTTCGGTGCAGTAATGGACCTGACAAAAAGCGCCATAACAAAGCTTGAAAAGGAGGAGTTTAAGCCTGTAAGATTGGAAATATCTTCAATAAGCAGAAGGGGGTTCAGAGGCCCTGGAAGAGGCGGCCCCAGAGGCCACGGCGGCCCAAAAAGAGGAGGGCCAAGAAGGGGTTTTGGAAGGGGACCAAGAAGGAGATAATCGTTGAACCCCTTTGGGTATCGTTGGAATATGGTATATTTATATTTTAATCACTAATTGGTAGTTATAAAATACAGATGTATCGTGATTGAATATGGAAAAGATTGAGAAAAGCCTTCTTGTCGGCGAAAAGTTCGTAGTCGAACTTGGCGAAAACCAGCCAGCAGGGCTATGGAAAGCAGAATACAGCAGCAACATGTTTGATATTGAAAGCGTTTACGGG
>JACRMZ010000077.1 GCA_016219455.1 Candidatus Aenigmatarchaeota archaeon | reverse complement strand
TTTCCGTGCCGCTTCTCATAGAATTCCCAGGCTCATCCTGCCTTCCGGTGACGTATGCTATGTTGAACTTTGATTTCATGCGTTGAAGGCACTCTGCGGCGCCTTCGACTGGCTCATCCAAATGCAGGTACTTTTCAGAAAGAAACGCATCCATGAAACCCTTCCGCTGCTCCTCTGAAAGGAGATGGTCTATGCCATAAGTCTCATTTATTTCTTCATATGAAAGATCGGGCCTCATCTCGGAAACGGAAAGGTATTTCCGCAAATCGTTCCTGAGGACAGTGCCGTCGAGATCAACAACAATCCATTTCTTTGCCATGCCCTTATTTCATACTCAGCTTATTTATCCCAGTTTTAGGCGTGTGAAGAATTGTTTTTCATGGCAAATAAAATTAACCTAATGTTAATCATATATATAGTTTTAAACTAAAAGTTACTTAAAGTAATAAAAATTTTGCACTAAGTACTTAAGGAATAGTTTGAATTATTGTGACAGGCAGAAAGGCAGCCCTATTGCCCTAGACTGCCGGGGCCCTGAGAAATCGGGGCCCCACACTTTTCTATGCTTCAATATAAGGAATACCTGCTTCCCTTCTTACAAATCCGCTTATCGTCCCCTTCCCCACAGATTTTTTGTCAGCGAGGCAGAGTATCTCACCGCTCTGGTCTTTAAGCATGAACCACTGCTTTTCCCACATTACCTTTGGCCCGACGGTTGGTTGGGAATCAAATCCAGATAGCGAGACTTTCTTGTTCAGGAATTCCTTTGATTTTGAAGCTATGTCCCCGATGCTTCCATCCATAACATTTTTTCTGTTCTTAGGGTTTTAAAGCTTTCAGCAACGCTTTCTATTGTAAAGTCTCTTCGTCTTCCTTTTCCCATGGAGGGCTAACGACGCAGAGGAACTCAAGGTCAATTTTCCCGGAGCGGATGAAGCAGTTCCCTGATGAGCGTGCCGTCCCCGGCAACGAACTCCATGCAATCCTTTAAATTCTTTGCCATCATTATCTCACCTTTGTTACGATGGCATTTGGGCTGGATAAATATAACCGTTGTCATCGTGGGGACAGCGCAGGGATAAGGGGCGGCTTTCCGGTAGTTCAACAGGTGAGATAAATGGGGAAACTTAAGGTGTTTGAGCCGTTCAACCCGAAGAAGCCGGTTGAAATAGGCATAGATGCAAGCAGCATTGATGATCTTGACGATGTGGTCAGGAAGCTTGGCGGAGAAATCTCAGTTGAAATAAAGAAAGACGGCTTCAACGCGGCCATCCACAAGAAAGGCGACGAAGTAAGGGTTTATACAAGCGGAAAAGGCGAGTACGAACTCGGTTCGATGCCTGAACTCATTGGCGACCTTGGCATCCTTGATGACGGGATATACATAGGGGAAATACACGGCAGAGCAACAAGGGAAAACTTCACCAACAAGGACGCGTTTGAGGCTATCCAGAAAAGGAGCCGTAGGGCAGGGAAAAACGTTGAAAAGGCCGTGAATGACAATCCTCTCACGCTGAGCCTATATGACGTTTATCTTTATGACGGTTTTGATCTTTTAGAAACTGAGCAAAGGAAGAGAAGGGCGCTCCTTGAGAAAATGGCGGGGCAGAAAGGATTTCAAAACACATGCGTTGTTGAATCCTTCACAGTCAGAAGCGGCGAGGAGCTCAAGGAGCTCTATGACACGTATATTGCAAGCGGAAAGGAGGAAGGGTTCGTGCTCAAGGATCCGCGTTCCAAAATAGAAGTCAGGACAAAGAACGGGGAAACAGAAATAGCGCGGACTGACGAGTGGGTAAAACTAAAGAGGTTCTCAACTTTTGATTTGGCATTGCTTGGGCTTTATGAGACGGATAACAGCAGGAAGAAAGGGCTTCCTTACTCCGGGGCGTTGCTCGGTTCCTACAATGAGGCTACCGAGGAATATGAGACTGTCGTGAAAGTCCAGATAAATCCTGGCATGGAGGGATATTATGAGATATTCGACTCCGTGAAAGAAAACATCGAGGACTTCGATGGTGGGAGTTACAGCGGAGAAATAAAATTCTCCAAAGCAATGAGGGGGGAGAAGATACCGTCAAAGGTGGTAAAGGACCCAGCAAACGCCCCGGTGATACAAGTGAGGGCGATGGGAGTTTCCAAGGCGAGGGGATCATGGCATTCCTGCGGTCTTGACGAAGGCGGCGCATATTCTCTGAGGATACCAGTCTATGAGCATGTCCGCCATGACAAGACTGCAAAAGAAGCGAACACGACGAAGTTCATCAGGAAATACCACGACGGGTTGGAGTAATTGGAAATATTTTTATTACGAAGTTTTCAAGGATACGGAAACGGGCGCCGCACGCAGTTACGTCGCTTCTACAAAAGCACCACAGGTGTATCTTTCTGATAACGGGAGTTTTAAGGTGAAAAAGTACCTCTAAGCGATATAATGAAAGCCCGTTAAAAACAAAGAGCAGATGGAGCATAGAAGTATTTTCTCTGACAAAGAGTTCATTGTTTGGCAAGAACGTTCTCTAGTTATTTATTATCATTATATCCATTACTTTCATGAAAGCAGATCTCCATTCACATACCGCATACTCTAAAGATGGCGTCACCAAACCTGTTGATTATCTGAAGATGGCTTCCCAAAGGGTAGATGCAATAGCCGTCACAGACCACGACACAATGAAAGGGTATTTTGCAATGAAAAAAATGAATCCTCCAGTTGCGCTCATACCTGGCGAAGAGGTTTCCACGGATCTCGGTGACATAATAGGGCTTTTCCTTCAGGAAGAAATAAAGCCAAAAAGCTCCCTTGAAGTCATCGATGAGATACGGAGACAAGGCGGCGTTGTTGTCCTGCCGCATCCTTTTGACATGTACAGGGGATTTGGGAATATTGATTATGTCATAAAGAAAGTTGACTGCCTGGAGGTGTTCAACTCAAGGGTCACTTTTGCATTTGAGAACTCCAAAGCAATGGATGTGGCAAAGGGAGCCATGAAGGGAATGACTGCTGGAAGCGACGCCCACACAAAGGGTGAGATAGGCTTTGCCTATGTTGAATGGAACGGTGACATGGAATCCCTGCGGAAGGCCATAATATCAGGGAAAGCAGCCACAAAGGGCAGGTTAAGCCCGCCATACGTCCATTTAGCTTCCACTTTGGCAAAATTCAAGCGTAAAAAGGCTCTAAACGGGCAAGATTTTTAAATAACCAAAGGAATAGTATCCATAGGTTCATATGGTTTTTCTCAGCAGGAAGAAAGAGGCTCAGGAGATAAAGAAGGCTATTGAAGGGCAGGAGCCAACTGACATGCCGCCAATGCCGGAGTCCCCTGCAATTCCAATACCGGCGCCTCCAAGGCAGCAGCCTCAGGCAGCCCCGCTTTTCGTCAAGATAGACAGGTACAACGAGGTCCTTGCAAAGCTTGAGAAGTCAAAGGAAGAAATAAAGAGCCTTGCGGCGCTCCTTACGCTTCTTATGAGCATAGAAGAAACAAGGAAGAGCACCGAAGTCACGATAAAAAATCACATAGCTTCCCTGACTGACATATTGATATCCCTTGACGAGGAGTTCGTGCAGCCGCAGGAGGCAGAAGGCCTTGTACGCGAGAAGCGCGAAGTGAAGAGCGACGTTGAACGCTATGTTAACGATTTGCAGCGTGAGCTCAAGAATCTGAGGAGCGAGCTTTCAAAAATCGGCTAAAGGCATTCTTTGCATTAACGTGTCTTAGTTTAATGTCTCTCCACAGAACTTGATAAAAGAATATTGTTATGAATCATGATAACCAATAAGTAAGAGTTTGTGGTATCCTTATTTTTGCCATGTCCTGAATGGTCAGGAGCATCTTTTTCTTTGATTAAACATTTCAGGTGTTTTAGTGATCATTATTTCCGCCCGCGCTTTTCATTGAACTAGGGACATGACGCACACGGAACTGGACGCACATCTAGGATGTGCGTCATCCACAAATATCACAAAACCTTGGTGCGTCCGGTCTAACTTGACAATACAGGGAGCTTAAAGAAAAGGGCTGTGGTGCGGAGGGCCGGATTCGAACCGACGTACCCACTAAGAGAACAGATCTCTCCAACAGCACTTGAGTGACGACTTCATCCCGCTTTCGCGGTAAGGACTCAATGATGAAACTGCCGCCGTTGGCCACTTGGCTACCTCCGCCAAGATAAAAATCTCCTTGGTGTTATAAAAAGCTCTTTGCCAAATCAAGGTATTTAAGCCCTTAAGCCGCTTTCTGGTTATGAAAAAACCCAACCATTATATTTTCGTAATTGACACGGACAGTTACGCTGGCAGCTTTGAAAGGGAAATGTGTGCCTACGTAACCGGTCAGATAGGGGATTGTGAGGTTGGTGCCGAGTTTGCAGAGCTTGCAGAAAAAGAAATTCCTGAAATGGTTGAGAAGTTTTGGAGTATTGTGGAAAAATTTCCAGACGAGAACGGATGCTACATGCCTGTGGAAATATGGCCAAACTTGCGCTATGGGAATGACGGAAACGGAAACCACGCGTTGCTTAACGAAGAAAACGCGGAAAAGTATCCGTATCCTGCATTCAACAGCGTTGCTATACATTTCAATGAACTGCCTGATGCCGAGATGATAATCACAATGAAGGCAAGGTCATCGGATTTTGGAAAAAGAAAGAAGATAAAGATAGAGGGCTTCAAGATGCGCTCTGTAATTTACAACGATTGGCTGGTAGTAGATGAATTTGACGTCTAGTCTTTCTCATCCTTCTTCTTCCCTTCCTGCTGTTTCCTTGCAATTTTCATTGAATCTTCGCCCTGAGAAATGGCGTCGGGGAGAATGGGCCCCATATGATATGCGACGCCTGCAATGATGAAAACGAGGAAAACCACCGAGAACAGGAGCCATGGGTAACCCCTGAACATTGGCATGAAGAACGACAGTAGGAAGAAAAGTATTGAGAAGCCAAATCCCCAAGTGCTGAACCATACGAACCAGGCGGCTATCTTTGTTTTAACAGACGTCATGCTCTATTTTGCCGCCGAATCCATATAAGCGTTTAACTGGCTTTGGGAGCAGATCGGAAACAACTATTTTAGCTTTCACGTGCTTACTATGTGTGGGCGTTATCCCTTCGGAGAACAAACAAGATGGGGGCTAAAGGGTCGCTTGTACTGGAAGACGGGACTGTTTTTGAAGGCATCTCTTTCGGCTACCCCGCGTCTTCAAGCGGCGAGGTCGTTTTCAACACAGGGATGGTTGGGTATCCAGAGTCGTTGACTGACCCCAGTTACAGGGGGCAGATACTTTCTTTCACATATCCAATGATAGGCAACTATGGTGTCCCAAGGGACAGGAAATCAAATGGATTGTCAAGTGTTTTTGAATCAGAGTCAATACATGTTTCAGGTGTCATAGTCTCAGATTACTCTGAAAACTACTCGCACTGGAATGCCGCCATGGGCCTTGGGAAATGGTTGCGCTCCAATCGGATACCTGCACTGGAAGGAATCGACACGCGCTCTTTGACAAAAATTCTGAGGGAACGGGGAACAATAAACGGGAGGATTATAATAGGAAAGGAAGCGAAAGAGGGGAAGAGAAACCCAATTGAGGAGGTTTCCATAAAGAAACCCGTTGCCTACGGCAATGGGAAAAAGAAAGTTGTGCTCATAGACTGTGGAGTGAAGAACAGCATAATGCATTCGCTCTTGGCAAGGGGTGTTTCCATCATAAGAGTCCCATGGGATTATGATATTTTCTTGTTGAAGTTTGACGGACTTTTGGTAAGCAACGGGCCTGGCGATCCGAAGAATGCGCAAAGGGCCATAGAAAACGTCAGGAAGGCAGTCGAGCTTGATATCCCGACTTTTGGCATATGCCTTGGCAACCAGATAATGGCCCTTGCTGCAGGAGGCGACACATATAAGATGAGATATGGGCACAGGTCGCAGAACCAGCCGTGCATTCTTGAAGGGTCAAAGAGATGCTACATCACATCGCAGAATCACGGATACGCAGCTTCCCTTGATGGCGCCGGCGGCGAATGGAAACCTCTTTTTACAAATCTCAATGACGGGA
>JACRMZ010000074.1 GCA_016219455.1 Candidatus Aenigmatarchaeota archaeon | reverse complement strand
GCAGCCGGATATCGTGTCAGACAGGATAAAGCGCTTGAAAAAAAGGGGCAGCAACACGAATCCTTTTGTCAGGTTATTTTACAACTATGATTCAGAAGCCTACGAGGACTATGACGCAATGCTAAAAAAAGTCCAGTCGCTTTTTCCGGGGCCTCTTTATGCCATCGACTCTGATGAGAAAAAAGCGACATTTGACTTTTCCAAAGGCATATTCAAGATAAGCCCCAAGGCATTAAGGTACTGCTCCGTGGGCCAGGGGATGCATTATGTCATCCACGAAGTTTCCCATTTTGACCAGAGCAGGGAGCTTGGGAGGGAAGATGCCCTTTATCTTGCAGTAAAGAATGACGCTTTCATAGAGGGCGATGCAGAAATACGGACGCTTAAAAGGCTTGCAAGCCCAAAAGGCGAGAGAGAGCTTCTCATGAGCTTTTCTTCAATAAACGAGAAAATCCGGTCAGTTAAAATAATAAACGGCAAAGGGGTTTCATATGAGCGTTACGTAGATTACCTGTTCGCTCCTGCCGTTGTGTTGGAGCTTGAGGAACGGGGCAAAAGCCAGGAAGAGATAAGGGAGATTTTTGAGAGCTCCAGAAACGTCGCTCCGTCATTTTTCGATGATGCCGTGGAGGAGCTTAAAGGTGCCGGCCTTTCCAATGATGAGATAAAGAAACGGGTGCAAACCGGCGATAAAAGGGCATCCCTTGCCATGAGAAGGTCGCTGCTGAAGGCCCTCGAGAGCCTCTAAGGGACATTTAAATATATAATCAGGGCCAAATAAGATAGCCTATTGAGGTATAGCTATGGTAGTAAAGAGCCACGGACCAAGGGCGCGAACGCGCGACAAGATGAAGGTTAGGAGGAAGAATTCCATAACCAAGTTTGTCCAGAAGTTCGAGATTGGCCAGAAGGCAGCCATAGTCATTGACCCAAGCAGCCATCGCGGCCTCCCATTTGCAAGGTTCAAGGGGTTCACAGGGACTGTGGTTGGCAAGCAAGGTGAAGCGTATCTTGTGAAGATACGTGAGATGGGCAGGGAGAAGACCGTGATAACATTCCCAGAGCATCTCAAGATGATAAAGGTGAGTTGAATGGAAGTAATGGGGCATCAATGCGTTACTGCTGTTGAAGCAAGGGAAAGCATAGACAAGAAGAGGAAGACGACGCTTACTTACGAGCAGAAGATCGCCCTTGATTTCCTCAAGAAGTCCACAACGCTTACTAAGACTGACACAAAAAAGCTCGTTGAGGAGCTCAATGACTTGAAGATGAAGGACAGGGTGTCTGCAATGATAGCAAACATACTTCCGAAAACAAAGGACGATGTGTCGCTTATTCTTACGAAGGAAAGGACGACTTTAAAGGAAGAGGACAAAGACAAAATTTTAATCATAGTCAAGAAATACCTTTGAGTGATTCCTATGAAAGACGAATGGGCTTTTGTTCTAGATTTCCTTGCTAAGGGCCACGTTTCCCAGAGGAGGGAGGAGCCGATTTCCCAGCTTCTTGGCGAGAAATACTTCTCGCTATTGGAGATAGCCGTGAGGGAAGGCGTTAACCTCCTCCTCGAGGATAAAGTCTACATAGGCGAAGGGAAGAGGGACCAGGTAAAGTTCATCAAAAGGACGCTTTCCGTCAAGGATCTCACGGCAACTGCCAGGAACGAGCTCGAGCTTCTCATAGAAAAAATAGTCCTTCAGGACGAGAAACGGTTCCTGGAGTTCTTCAACAAGGCAGGGCCGCTGACTACAAGGATGCATCAACTCGAAGTCCTGCCAGGCCGACGATGAAAGGCATTACATTTTTGTGCTGTCAAAAATAAAGCGGGACATGTTCTAGATTTCCTCGTATCCAACGTTTTTGTTTAGTATTGCTTCGCGCACGCTTTTCTCAATCCTGCTAAGCGAGCCGTTCTTCTTAACTTCAATGAAGACTACTTTCTTCACGCTTCCTTCAGAGTGGCCGTCAAAAACCACGTAATCTACAGGGGTCCCAAGAAATCTTGCGTCCGCCGGGTTGTGCCTGAAACCCGGAAGCATAGGCGACATCTGCTCCCAAACGCGTCCCTTTATCGCTGACCTGCTCCTTTCTACAGACGATTTTACCAGTTTCCGTTCCCTCAACAGGAAGTAAACTGCAGTCAGCGCCATGGCCAAAGCGAAACCAACGATGAAAAACAGCGTTTCCGAGGCCATAAGAAGAATATATCAACTTATAAAAATAAGCCCCTTTAATAAATGGAAACGGTTAAAAGACGCGGCGGACTACGGGTTCGTGCGGCAAAATTTAACCTCCAAGTGCCCGGGTAGCTCAGTTTGGGTGGCTTTGCGCAAAGACGGAAAGCCAGAATAAATAGAGCGTCTGCCTCCTAACAGCCCTTTTCTGCGGAAAAGCGCTGGTTGAAAACCAGAAGGGAGAAAGCAGAAGGCCGAGGGTTCGAATCCCCCCTCGGGCGCCAGTCATTCAGTCATAGCGTACTCTCTCGGTTTTAAGAACTCCGAAGTCCAAAAATACAACAGGACTACGGAAAAGTGACGAAAAACCGTACGGTGGAGGACGCTATGAAAAGAGACATCCACGGATACAAGAAAAGGCTGGAGAGTGCAATCAGGGCGATACAATCAAGCAAAGAAATCTCTGAACGAAACAGAAAGATGATACTTGATTTTCTTACCCGATGCCAGATCGACGGTCTCAGCATAGGAAGGATCGCACGGTACGGATACACAATGTTCAAGATTGCAAAATGGCTCGGAAAAGATTTTGACACAGCTACAAGAGAAGACATCGAAAGAGTGGTTGGGATAATCCAGAGCAACAGCGAGTTCAAAGACTGGACAAAGCATCTCTATAAAGTATCGATAAAAAAATTCTACAAGGTGCTGAACGGAGGCGAAGAATATCCAAAAGAAGTAAAATGGATAAAGTGTAATTTCAGAAATTCTGACAGAATACTTCCGGAAGACCTCCTGACACACGAAGAAGTCAAGAAAATGATAGAGACTGCCGAGCATCCGAGAGACAAGGCGTTCATAGCAGCCCTTTACGAAGGAGGGTTCAGGATCGGAGAGATTGCTTCTCTGAGGATGAAAGACATAGTTGTAGATGAGTACGGGGCTCAGGTGATTGTCGACGGTAAAACGGGAATGAGGAGGGTCAGGCTCATTGCTTCTGCCCCATATTTGTTGGTGTGGTTAAACATGCATCCTTTCAAAAACAACCCCGAGGGTTCGGTCTGGATAAGCATCGGGACGGTGCATCACGGAAAAGAAATGGCATATCAAAGCCTCATATCTGTTCTCAAGAGCACTGCTCTTCGGGCGGGAATAAAAAAGAAAGTCAATCCTCAGAACTGGAGAAGAACGAGGGCGACGCACCTAGCTCCTCATCTGAAAGAGATGCTTCTCGATCAGCACTTTGGCTGGGTTCTCGGTTCTGATATGCCGAGGACTTACATACATCTGAGCGGAAGGGAGATTGACGATTCCCTTCTGGAATTAAATGGAATGAAGAAAAAAGAGGAAAACAACCAAGAGGCACTAAAACCAAAAGTATGCGAA
Organism: Candidatus Aenigmatarchaeota archaeon; assembly: GCA_016219455.1. Classification (GTDB taxonomy): domain Archaea; phylum Aenigmatarchaeota; class Aenigmatarchaeia; order PWEA01; family JACRMZ01; genus JACRMZ01. The sequence goes on along the minus strand of JACRMZ010000074.1, from coordinate 794 downwards.
ATCTGCCACCATGTCAACGAAGCTACAAGCAGTTTTTGCAGCAAATGCGCCAGACCCCTTGACTTGAAAACAATGTTGCAATTGGAGGAGAAGAGGACAAAAGATGAAACCATGATTGTAAAATTATTTGAAACTCCGGGGATGCTGGAGCATTTCGTTTCAAATGCGGATGAAGGAAACATCAGACAGTTGATGGAAACGCATCCTAACCTTACAGCACGGATCAGCACGATGATTATGAAAAACTTACGTCGGTGAATTATTTTCAAGTTTTTTCTTTTTGATGTAAGTGTACAAGAGAATAATCACATGCGGTTCTATGTGTTTGAATTCCTGCCCCAACTCTTTCAAAACTTCTTCAAGCTCTTCTTTTGTGACAAGTGACATGTTCATTCTTTCAGAATTATGTAATCATCTTCTTCAGTTGTAATGGTTTTACTTGTTTCCTTGGAGCTTAGTTTTTCTCCGAAGGTCAGGACGATGTGAAAGCATTTCCCATCTTTCCACACACCTTCCCATTGAACACCGTTCAACTCAACACAGTACTGTTGAAGAAATTTGATAATTTTCAGTGGAATACGTGAATGATAGCATTCACCGTCGAAACTGATCTTTCTGTTTGCAACGAATTTGTTTATTCTGTCTCCAAGCTCCATGTCAAAGAACCTCGAAGATTTCTTCTCTTTTGACTAACGATGAAACGTCTCCGCAGATCGGACACATTCCCCTGTTTGGTTCATCAGCGTACGGAACTGTCCTTGGTCTTGTTATGATTTCAGCCCCTCATGTTTCGC
>JACRMZ010000073.1 GCA_016219455.1 Candidatus Aenigmatarchaeota archaeon | reverse complement strand
TCATCTTTTTTGTGAACTTTTTGGTGAGCCCATCCTTCACTTCGAGTTTTTCCGGCTGCTTTCTCAGCTTTGATATGGCGTTTCCTATGGAAGAACCTGCTTTAAAGAGCCCTTTTTTCATTCCAGATCCTGCCTTCTTGGCTCCTGACTTGACGGCTCTGCCGACACGAGAAGCATATGGGTTCTCCTCAAGCTCGTCATACATGTAAGAGAAAGGCCTCTTGATGATTTCCTTTGTTTTCCCTCCTGCTTTGAGGAGTTTTTTCGCTGTCGGCCTGTCGCTTTCCCTGAGGGACCGATGAAGCCTTCCAGGGAGCCTCCTTAACGTGCGAATGCCTATTGAGTATGGTATGACTACGGCCCCCCCGATCGGCGATGATTTCAGCAAAAGCGTGTATGGGCTCAATGATAGCGCTGACAAGCCTATGAGGCTCCCTATCATTATCAGCCCGTCGCGTTGTGTCCGCTTCTTTTCCTTTGTGTATTGTCTTTCAATTTCCGTGTCGTAGCCGTAAACATCAGCCATCAGGTTGCTTCGAAGGTGCTTTAAAGGGACAATGAGGTTTTTGACAACATCCTGCTCTGCCATCTTTTCGGCCGTTTTTTCATCAGAACCCTTTGAAATGTGGAATCTCTTGGCCTTTTCTTCGGCCCTTAGATAAAGCGGATCGCATTTATCGACGCTGAAGAACGTGCCTACGGCACCTTCTGTCCCTAAAAGGCGTTTAGCCACTTTTGTCCTGATATATGCAGCGCCTGCTTCCATTGTAGCGCCAACGTCCTTGGAGTACATCTCAACGGCTTCCGGAAGGTATTTGTTTGATGTGTCACCGGAAGCGTAGTTGCTTGCTATCACATTTGCCCTCCGGGCTTCTTCCACTATCTTAGCTGAAGGCCTTTCAAGCCCAAGGGCGGATGCAAGGTCGCCGGCACTCGTTGCCAGACTGATTCCAGTTAACACCGATGGAAAGTCTACTTTCCGGACCCTTAGGAGCTTTTCAATCTCCTTCCCCTTGGATGATTTTGCTGAAATGTATTCTTCGTGCGCTATGGCACCATTGGATAGGCTTTCCTCAAGCGCTTTAAGCTCCATGTCCAGCGAAGCCGCGCGGACCGCCCTGTCGGAATTCATCTTTTCATATTCTTTCTCAAGGTCTGTCTCAAACTTCCGAAGCTGCAACGCTTGGCATATGAAATGCCCGCCAAGCTCTTCAGCAAGTATGGATTTGCCGACATTTTCGCCATAGTTTGGGTTCACGCCTATTTGCGGCTCCTGTATTGTAACGTTCCTTATGACAACGTAGTTCTCTGCGTCATAGACGATGTTGTCCAGGAGACTGTTGAATTTGCCCTTCGGGTCCGCATCGCCGGGAAACATTTTCTTCGCATACTCTGTCTCAAGCGCATCCTGGTTTTCCGAAGAAGCCCACTTCTCCTTGAACTCGTAGAAATGCGGATAGCTTTTTTCAAAATTTTCCTTTGATAAGGGGAAATAGACTGGATACATCACATATGGATTTTCCTTCCACTCTTTCCACATCTTTTCTATCTCTTTTTCTCCGGCCTTTTCGAAAACAAGCGACTCGCTGCCGTGGCTTATCCGCATCCTTTGGACCATAAAACCCAGTATAACTACCAAAAGGGAAGGGTTAAATGCTTTATGACGGGCCTTTAATGCCGTTTGAATGAGCCGAATTCGTCCATCAGGTTTATTGAGGTGTTTAGCCCTTTCCAGAAGTTCTCCAGAAGGAACGATTCGTTTGGGCCATGCCAGTTGTCAGAAGGGGACCCGTACCCAACCATCAGGTTCTCCGCGCCGATGTACTCAGGGAAGAAGTATATGGGAAGCGTTCCGCCTTCCCTTGTGTATACGGGATTTTGCTTCCAGGCGTTCTTCACGGCTCTCGTAGCAACATCAATGAAAGGATGCCCGATAGGAAGCATATACGCCTTTTCCCCAGAGAATTGCTTTAGCGCGTAAGGGAATCCGGTTTTTTTCAGGTGATTCTCAAGATTCCTGTAAATCTTCTGGGGGTCCTGTTTTGGAACAAGCCGCATGCTCACCTTTGCAAAGGCGTTTGTAGGTATCGATGTTTTCGCGCCTTCCTTTATGTATCCGCCGCAGAGGCCGTGCACTTCAAGCGTGGGCCGTGCCGTCCGTTTCTCCAGCGTTGAATACCCCATTTCGCCAACAAGCCGTTTGACTCCCATTTCCCGCATGTATTTTTTGTCGTTGAATTTGAGGGATTTTATGTAATCGCGTTCTTTTTTAGGTATTGGGACGACGTCATCGTAAAATCCCGGTATAAGGACACGTTCTTCTTTCCCGACTTTCCTCTTCAGCGAACTGACTATGTGGGATATGGCTTCGTTTGGGTTGTCCAAAACGCCGCCGTGTATGCCAGAATGCAGCTCCCTGCGGGGACCGCGCACGTCAATTTGCACGTAGAGAAGGCCGCGGACGCCGAGGCTGATGTTGGGTATTTTTTCCGTGTACGTCGGTGAATCGGCGATGAAGACGACGTTTGCATTAAGCGATTTTGAATTCTTTTTTACGAAAGACTTGAGGTTTTCGCTGCCGACTTCCTCTTCGCCCTCTATCAAAAATTTCACCGTAACCGGCAGTTCGCCTCGCTCCTCAGTAATGGTTTCGCATGCTTTGAGATGGGAATAGAACTGGAACTTGTTGTCTGCTCCGCCGCGCGCGTAGACCCGACCTTTCCTGAGCGTCGGCTCGAACGGAGGGGACGTCCACTCCTTCAGGTCGCCTTCCGGCTGCACGTCATAGTGGCCGTAAAACAGGATTGTGAAGTCCGATTTGCCCTTTATTTCTCCGGTGACAACGGGATGGCCGCCCGTTTTCTTTATGTCCGCCTTTGCGCCAACATCCTTCAGCGCGTTTTTTACCCATAACGACGCCTTCTTCATATCACCTTTGTGCTCACTTTGCGCGCTTACTGAAGGTATCCTTATGAGCTCGTACAGCTCTGAGAGGAACTGCTTCCTGTGGGTTTCAAGGTATCCCATAGTCTTCTATTCTCAAGGCGGGGTTAAAAATGTTATCGTACGCGATAATATGGGTTTTGCCAAGGGGCAAAATCAGACGGCTCAGATCGTTGTTTTTGATGGTTTGTAATGTTATCGTCGCTCGAAAAACATGCCACAGAGAAAGGTATTAATAGTTACTATTCTAGAGTGATAAAGATAATGTTGAGGTGATATTATGGAAAAGACGTTCAAGTACGATTTGGGGAAAGAGGAGGGAGAAGAGGCCTTCAGTGGGAACATAACCTTCAAAGTGAAGAAGGGCCTTTTGTCAAATCCAAAGGTAGATAACTTCGCATTTTTTATCAAGGACGGCAAATCCATTGAGTCGTACAGTAGGTATAATCACAGTAACCTTGGTGTCTATGGGAAGAGGACAGACAATGTTTCCGAGATGGACTATGACTCTTTGAATAAAAGGCTCACCGACTTCGGCGTTTTCCTTTCACGCGACGGAAACAAGATAACAACCGATAAGGCCCTTGAGAACACGGAAACAGTGAGAGGCGAAGACGGTTCGCTGAAAAGCATTGCTGTTAGCCATGTGAAATATCACGATGGTGATGACGAGGTTGTATATAGAATCAAGGCAGACATTCGTGAAGACGGCGTGTGGAATGTAAAAGACAGCAAGATTATGACGGCTGGCTATGTAAGTAAAGGTATCGCGGAAAATAACCTGAAAGAGTACAAGGAAAAGTTGGATATTTTCAACAAGTACAAGGAGCGCGCGCTGAAGGAGTTTGGCGTAAAGTGATCAGGATGGAAAAGACGTTCTCCTACATTTTGGGCAAGGAAAACGGCGAGGAGAACTACCAGGGAGAAATTGAAGTCACAGTAGGCAAATCCCGGATTTCCAAGCCGAAAGTGGAGAAGTTCGGTTTTCAGATACTTGAGCGCGGCAAGTGCTCTTATACCGTGGATGAGTTTTCTTCCGGTGACTACATAAAGATAACAAAGAAAGTGACAGATGATACATTCTCCGGCGTCCAAAAGACCCTGAGGTCATTTGGAGTCAATTTATCCGAAGACGAAAACAATCCGTCTGTGGTTAGATTAACGGGAGTCAAACACTTTTATGCAGACTCTTATGAGGGAAAGATAAACAACATGATTTTCGGGCAACTTGAATCCAACGGGTGTAACATAGATGAAACTGTTTTGGTGTTAAGGAGCGGAAGCGAGTGGAAGGCAATAAACTACAAAATTGATGATTGTAGCCACAAAATTCGCGGGTTCAGTTACAGATACCCTGACGCAGAAGCTCTCCTCAAAAAATCTGGCAACCATTTCCTCCTCGAAAAATACAAGCAGCGGGCGCTGGAGGATTTCGATGAAAGCATCAAATCGCCGCCTTATGACAAAAACGCCGCATTTAGATTAACCGGAGGGCTGATGAGCTGATATGTCAAAAGAGTTCGTTTACAATCTTGGGAAGGAGCCGGACGAGGAGGGCCTCTCCGGCAAGATAAAGGTGAAGGTCAAGGGGGGCGTTTTCAAGCCGAAGATTGAGGACTATTCATTCAGCATAAAAGAGGGCGATGAAAAGCACAGTAAGACAATGTCCTTTGACAGGATAAGTTTCCTAACCATCTTGGAGGACAGTTGGGTCATGGATGAGGATGCGATGCTAGGAAAGATGGGAGCAAAGGCAGGAATGGTGAGGAAGGAAAACGGAGTTTACGTTACGAAGGTTACAAATAGCGCCGAGATGGAACTCAATGACAACGGCAGCCTGAAGAAGATTTCAATGACGCTTGAGGATGAGTCGGAGGGTATAACTGCTAGAAGGAAATATTGCACACTCGAATCCGTAAACGATGGAAAGTGGAGAGTCACC
>JACRMZ010000072.1 GCA_016219455.1 Candidatus Aenigmatarchaeota archaeon | reverse complement strand
GGACAAAAAAGGGATAAAAATAAAGTTCATGAGCAGGGAGAAGCTCAGGGACAAGAAATTCGATGAAAAGCTGAACATCATACTTGACCACGTGAAAGAGCACGGCATTGTCGTTCTTGAGGAAGGGCTGACTCCTGACGAGAAAACCAAATTAATCGAAGCGTCGCTTAACAATATCAACGAGAACTTCCCAGGCATTGAGTTCTCAGGCTTCAACAGCGAAAACTGGCTCGACCGTTTCCTGAAGTCCTTCGGTATCGAGAGAAAGCAGGGCTTTGTGATAGTCGGCTCGTCAAAGGTGATGGAGAAGCTGACAGAGGACAGCGGAAGCGCCGAGATACTGGCCAAACTGAGGTGAAAGGGACATGACGCACATCCGGAAAAATACTCCTGATGTGCATCGGGTTCTGTGATATTTTATGCACTCGTGCACCAAATGCGGGAAAACATACGACGACGGGAAGCTGCCAAAGAACTTCCTTTGCCAGTGCGGGAATTCACGGTATTCTTACAAGGGCATTTTTGTAGAACGGGATAAGATTGTGAAGGAGATAAACTCGCTCCTTGGCGAGGAACAGCCTTTGGACATCCATTCCATAAAGATCGTCAAAGACGGGACGTACGAGCTTAACCTGACGAAACTACTCAACCAGCCGATAATAATCCAGGTAAAGCAGGAAGGGAAGTATCTGATTCATTTGCCATCGTTATTCAAGGACACTTCAAAATCCCTTTCCACAAACGACTTAGAGGATAAGAAATGATGCACTCCGGGAGAAAGGACTTTCTGGAGTGGATAATAGCCGTATTGTCACTTTATCTGTTCTTCTGGTCGCTTATGTTTTTCATAAACCACAAGGAGTTCGACCCCCTAATAAGCGCGGCAGCTCTCACAGTGGAGGCGTTCGTCGCGCTCTACTTCTTCCCGGCGAAGAAGAAGTCAAAGTGGGAATTTTAAGCCATTTTCTCTATGGAATGCTTAAAGCATTCCCAGCGAAAAACACTTGCTAAAAAGCATCTGGAAAGTTTAATTAAATCAATTTAAAGCCTCTTCTACTAATCAAAAGTGGGCCGGGATGGCAGAATCTGGCTAACGCGTCAGACTCGAACTTCGGATATGGTGAGCCGAAAAGGCAATGGACACGAGATATCTGATGCCCTCCGGGGCGTGCAGGTTCAAATCCTGCTCCCGGCGCCAACGACCTTTTTCTCATAGGTCCGAACTCCCCAGGGACAGATAAAATCCTGTAAAAAGCTAGACCAAAAAAGTCACAACAGCGTTTGCGGAAAAGTCATTTCCTGTTGACAAGCGCCACGCCGATGAAAATCAAGGCAAATCCGGCCAAATGCGAAAATCCAATGACTTCCCCAAGGAGGAGGTTTGAGCTAATTGCTGCAAAGACGGGCACGAGGTTCATGAATATTGCAGTCCGGCTCGCTCCAAGCTTTGCAACGCCTTCCGCGTAAAGTAGGTAGCCGAGGACTGTGGAGAAAATCGCAAGGTAAATTATCTCCATCCACGCGCCAGGCCCCCAGCTGTAAGAGAGTGGGTTCTCAAAAAAAGCGAACGGCAACATCATCGCGAGCCCGAACAATGAAACCCAGCTCATTGTGCGCAGCGGCGATGACTCTGTGGAAACGCTGAATTTCCTCAGGACTATTGTATACAATGAGAAGAAAAGCGCTGCGAGAAATATTAGAATGTCACCAAGCGCTTTTCCCTGGAAACTGAAGCCCGAAACGCTTGAGATAGCCAAGACACCAAGAACGCAGAGGGCAATTCCGGCCATTTTATTTTTTGTGAGCTTCTCTTTCAGTAAAATTGACGATAGGAAAGATGTTATAACCGGGCTTGCTGTTATGATAATGGCGGCATCGCCTGCCCCCGTGTACCTTACCCCTATGAAGAACAGCGCCTGGTATATTCCGACTGAAAACAGCGCCATGTAGAAAAGGCTTTTGAGCCATTTCTTCTCGATTCCAACTGTTTTTTCCCGCATGAAAAGCAGCATGAAAAAGCAGGGAACGACAATGGCGTAACGGACGACGCCAAGCGAGAACGGCGGCAGGGATACAGAGAGCAGTTTCCCAATCGTCCATGCCGCTCCCCATATCGCGGCCATGACAACGAGAAGCAGGTAATGCGCGCCTTTCATGCTATGATAAGAGGCGGCCGGAATAAAACAGTGCCAAGAAAGCCACCCTCTAAGGCCTCAAAACAGCTTTAAATACGCATTACTGAATTTTATTGTATCCGGGCTTTCAAGCAAGCATAGGCGCAAGCCTAAAGTGAGCGCATGAATCAGGAAATTCTGGTTTTGGGGATGTCCGGATTAAAAAGGAGGAAGTTAGATGCCGTTCGGTGGAAATAAGTTCGGCGGCGGAAGAGGCGGAGGATTCGGTGGCCCAAGGCAAATGCACAAGGCCACATGCTCCGACTGTGGGAACGAATGCGAAGTTCCTTTCAAGCCGACCGATGGAAGACCGGTTTACTGCAGAGATTGCTTCATGAAGCACAAGCCGAGCAGATAAGCCGGTGGGTATTCACGCGCATTTCAGCCCAGCAAACAAAGGGAAGATGAATGCCTCTTTTTCTTATTTTTATTTTACCCATTTATTCACGGGTATGTTGCGAATACGTGCGTTGATTTCAGGCAAGGTGCAGGGAGTTTACTTTAGGCAGTCAACAAAAGACGAGGCAGACAAGCTGGGAATAAAGGGGTTTGCAAAAAACCTTGGTGATGGAAGCGTCGAAGTCGTTGCGGAAGGCGCTGACGCAGCGGTAAACAAGCTTATTGGTTTTCTCCATGCAGGCCCAGAAAAAGCAGTTGTGGAGAAAGTCATTGTCAACAAGGAAGATTACAAGGGCGAGTTCAAGAGGTTTGTTGTTTGCTAACCCAGAAGTATCCCGGGCTTTCCGGGTTCTGCCAAACGCGCTTTCGGATGCGTTACCGCATCGCCGTCTTCTATGGCCACGGAACAGCCAAGCTCCTTACCCAGGAATTCCTTTGCGCTTTCCATGGCAGAAAGCTCTTCGTCTTTTGAAAGGATATCCTTGGAAAGCTCGAACTTCTTTTTGATGAGGGACTGGATGAACGGCGCGGCGTCTTTTCCGCGCTGCCGTATCTCAGGATCCTTCATTGCCTCGTTCATCGTGCCGCCGCCTGCGATAATGGAATAACATGCGTATTTCCATGATTGTGACGTGAAAACAACAACGCTTTTGGGGTCCATTTTTGCAATCTTCTTTATCTCCTCGACGTCGCCAAGGATGCGGGAAACGAGGTCTTCTTTCTTTTCCGCCTTGCTGTCTATAAGGCGCTCGTTGAATGATGGCCATTGTGACAGGGAAACGAAACCTCCTTGCTCGAGGGATTCCCACATCTCCTCGCATGAATGCGGGATAATTGGAGAAAGCGCTTTGAGCCAGCTGGAAAAGACTTCTTTGGCTGTCTTGCCGTTGACTTCGCCGCGCTTCATGTAATACGAGAAGTCGTTTATCATGTCAAAGAACATCCGCTGGCAATAGTCCCGCATAGCGTAATTGTCAATCATCCCTTCCGTGTCCCTGAGGGTCCCATGAAAACGCGAGAGAAGCCACCTGTCTATGTCGCGCTCCTCAAGCTCCCTTGCGTTTTTCACCGACTCGCAGAGTGAGAACAGCTTCAGGAGGCGTTTCTTCGCGCTTTCTGCGCTCTTGTCAGACCAGTCAAGCACAGAGTCTATGTCTGCCGATGAAACCGCATAGAGACGGAAGAGATCGGCGCTGTATTTCAACGAAAGGTCTGTCAATGGAATGACATTGCCTTTGCTTTTGCTCATCTTGGCTCCATCGCGTATGACAAGCTCGTTGAGTGTTATGGACTTGGGCCATTTCTGCTCCGGGAATATTGCCACGTGATTGAAAATGTAAAACGTAAGGTGGTTGGTTATGTGCGCGACAGCCGTGTGCCTTTCATCAAGCGGATACCAGTAATCGAACTCTCCGCGCATCTCGCTTACCAGCGTTTCCTTTATGCCTGTTTCCTTTGAAACTGCTTTCAAGTCGCCTTTCCCCAGGAAAACATAGTCGAAAAATGCCGGCTTCATGGAATCAGGGGATATCTTGTTCTCCCTTAATTTTTTGACAACAAGATAGAACGCCGGGTATATGGTGCTGTCAGAGAGGCTTTCTATCACCCATTCCGTATCCCAGGGTAATCGAGTGCCAAGCCCCTTTTTCCTTGCGCACGCGCGCTCGTGAAGCCATCCAATGGTATGCTCAAAAAGCTTTCGGTAATGGTCAGGGACAATCCTCATTCCCTTAAGGCATTTTTCTGCCTTCGCCTTCCATTGTGCGTTGCCGTAATCTATGAACCCCTGGTTGTCAAGAAGCTTGACCACGACATTGCCGCCGTCCCTGCATGTGAGGGATTTCGTCTCCGACTCGAAAAACGGGAATGATTTGCGCGATGATTTCAACCAGGATTTGACTTCGTCTTTGATGCTGTTTATCGCCGTTCCAGCAAAACGCTGGCAGTTCTCCTTCAGGACGCCGTTGTAAAACTCTTCTTTGTAGATTTTTTTCGTGGCTTCGTCCAGCCTTTCCCTGTCGTCCTGGTTTTTTACGCCAAGTGACTCGCATATCTCCTTTGCAGGAAATTCCCCGAAACTGCTGATTTTGATTATTGAAATGGGCTTTATATTGCGCGCCCTCGCATCGCTTGCCTGTATGTCCCGCAGGGCGGCAAAGTCGAATGGCGCATGAGCAGGCACAGAGTAGACTATGCCTGACGCGCCAGCAGGGTTTACAAACGATGCCGGAAGTATGGGTACTTCCCTGCTCTCCACAGGCGATAGGCATTTCTTCCATACCAGGTCTGTTCCTTTGAGCTTTTCAATCACTTCGAACTTCATCTGGTGCTCGAGTTTTTTTGCTGCTTCCTCGGAAACGTAAAGCACTTCGTCGTTTGTTTTTATTTTCACGTAAACTGAATCGGGGTTAACCCAGAGGTTTGTCAGCCCGAAGATTGTTTCGGGCCTTAACGTTGCGGCCACGATGAAGCCTTCCTGGAAAGGGAATTTTATCGCGGTGAACTCCTGTATCGATGTGTCCAGTATATCGCCGTCGCGTATATCATCTTCACCTACAGCTGACTGGCAATTGAGGCAGAACTGGACAGGATGCGAGCCGCGTTTCACCAGCCCCTTGTCGCGGAGGGTGTAGAACTGCCATTCCACGAACTTGTTGTAGTCCCTGTCGCCTGTCGTAAACCTTCTTGTCCAGTCCACCGAGACGCCGATGGATTTGAAGTCGTCTATTATAACGGAAGAGAAGAAGTCCGCGACGTTTTGGGGGTTGGAAAAGCTTTCCACGATGCGCTTGGCTTCTTTGTCGTTTTTGATGTATTGGCCGACGTAATCGGAGTAGAGTTCTATTGTTGCCTTATCCCCGTCCTGGATTTTTTTTGATACTGCCACGATAGGCGTGCCGCTTATGTGAAAGCCCATTGGCCACAGCGCATTGAACCCGTTCATCCGTTTCCATCTGAGCCAGACGTCTGAGAGCGTGTACGTGCGGCCGTGTCCGATATGCAAGGGGCCAGACGTGTAAGGATAGGGGATTGCCATCATCGCTTTCTTCTTGGATTTATCGGTTTTAGGCTCGAAAGCCTTTTCCCTTTCCCACCTTTTTTGCCATTTCCGCTCTATTTCCGGCAGATTGACGTCCATATAACCTTTTTGCCAAAGGCTCTTTAAATCTCCCTCAGTCAAAAACGTTAATCAAAAACCTTAATTTAAGGTAAACGCCTTAATCTATTAGAGGCCCTCGTAGCTCAGCTTGGTGGCTGCGGCCGAAGCGGACATGCATGTTCGTCGGTCTTTGTCAGCCGGGCAGATAGAGCACTAGCCTTCTAACACGGCCTTTTTGGCCTAGGGACGTGGACTGGGCGCACACCCCATTGACGGGAAAAGTGTGCGTCATGTCTCGTATCCCCAGTCTCAAAAACGCCGGCGAAAAAGAAAAGCGCCTGCTGGAAAAAATCCGGACGCGTTTGTGGAATAGTTGGAAGATCCTACTGGGGACCTGACGCACAAAAGGACTGGACGAACATCGACGATGTCCGTCATGCACAAATATCAACAAATCTTTAGTGCGCCAGTCTCAAGGAATGACGGAAGAAAGCTAGGGGTCGCGGGTTCGAATCCCGTCGGGGGCGCCAATATCTCAGATGAATCGTATGCCAAAGGAAAAATACGTTAGGGTATGCCCCGTATGCAGGAGTACCGATGTTTCGCATGAGAAGAATCTATCATATTTTATCCAATCCGTTGTCTTTGGAGGTTTTTTTCAATGCAATGATTGCGGTTATCATGGCCAGATTTTTCCAGAAGTGCCGATTTCAGAAATCGGAAAACTAAAAGAACCGGTTGTTGTGAGCAAAAAGAGCTACTATCCCACATATCTTTCAAGGGGCTATCTTGCAATCTATGCCGCGCTTGCAATCCTATGGCTTGTCGGGCTTCTCGTTTACATCGCGACAAGAGGGCTATAAATATCTCCCCGGGGTTTAAGAAGCATGGCAAAGAAGAAAATAATGAAGAAGCTGAAAAGGTTCTTGAACAAGTTCAACAAGACGAAAAAGCTCAGGAAGCACAAGTAACGTATTTTAGTTAAGGGTTTATCTCTTAGCCCCCAATAATCATTATGACATTTGTTTATGGATTGCTCGTTCCGCATGGTCCGGATTTGCTCACGCTGGGAAAGGGCCTTTTTGATGGTGTAGAGGAGAAGGAAAAGCGCGTTGTTTCGGCGTTGCATGCTGTCAGGGAAAAGATAAGGAAGATTTCCCCAGACTTGATTGTTTCATCATCTCCTCATTGGATGACACAGGGATTTTCCATCGACGCTTCGCTCAACCCGAAATGCATCTATGATTACCACGGATTCCCAGTAGAGTTCTATAATTTCAATTATTCCGCAAGGAACGACTTGGCCATGGCAACAAAAATCCTTGCCTCAAGCAAAGAAAGCGGCATAAAGGCAAAGCTCCTTGAGCGCGGACTGGACCACGGCCACTGGATACCGTTGCATTTCCTTTCGCCAAACGGGAGCATACCAGTCGTTCCGGTATCCATAGCAACGGACACGCCTGAAGCGCACATTGCATTTGGGAAAGCGGTTGCCAAAGCCATCGGAAGCAAAAAAGCAGTCTTTGTCGCCGGTGGCGCGTTGCTCCATCGACTAGACACAATTTCGACAATGGAAAGGATTCCTGAAGGCGAGTCGTATCTAAGGGAAGCGATAGCAAATATAGAGAAAGGAGAAATTGAAAAGATTTTTGACATAGACGGATATTATGATGCCGCTCCCGAAGGGAATCTTGGGACGTTGATGGAACTGTTTGGTGCCATGGGCGCTCCGGGAAAAACGCTGGCAAACGAGGTCATAGCCGGCCTTTCCAACACTGTAATGGAGTTCACATGAGAATAGTTTCAACATGCCCCAGCAACACGGAAATCCTTTTTTCCCTTGGTTTGGGCGACTCCATAGTAGGCGTTGATTCGTCTTCGGACTGGCCAAAGGGCGTGGAAAAAATACCGAAAATCGGCCCTGACTTGCAGATTGACATTGAGAAAGTGAAATCGCTCAAACCGGATTTGGTTGTCTCGTCGTTAAGCGTACCTGGAATGGAAAATGTCGTCAATTGCCTGAAGAAAGCCAATATAAGGCAGATGGTCCTTGCCCCAAAAAGCATCCGCGATATTTTTTCAGACATAACAAAAGTCGCCAAAGCGTGCGGAAGGGAAGAGAGGTCGAAGGAGCTTTTGAGGACATTGGAAAGGAGGGTTAAGGCCGTTGAAAAAACGGGGAGCAGGAAAGTGTACTGGGAGTGGTGGCCGCGCCCGTTAATAACCTGCGGAAAAAAGGCATGGATGAACGAGGTGATAGAGAAGGCCGGGGGAAAAAATATTTTCTCCGACCGCAATGACGAGAGCCCCCAGGTCGATGAGAATGAGATAATAGAAAAAAATCCCGATGCCATAGTTGTTTGCTGGTGCGGCTCGCTTCAGAAGCTGCAGGACGCCAAAAAAATCTACGCGAGGAAATGGGGCGTTGCCGCAACAGAAAACAAAAAAGTTTTTTGCGTGCCGGAGCAGCTTTTCGGCAGGCCCTCCCAACGGC